>JBBSRD010000181.1:0-6514 GCA_038243415.1 Actinomycetales bacterium
CCAGCTGATGGAGGCCGGGGGGAGGACGGAGATCCAGATGATGATCCCGGTGGTCTTCCTGGTGCTGCCGGTCACCGTCCTCTTCGCGGTCTTCCCCGGCGCCGCCGTCCTCTCGGGAGCCCGATGAGCGGCGCCGTCCGGACCGGTCAGGCCGTCGAGCGGCGACCTCGTGCGGCCGACCCGCCGACGGAGCCACGCCAGGTCCCCGCTCGACGGGCGGCCCCCGCACCAGGTCCCCGCTCGCCTGTCGCACCTCTGACCGCCCCGTCCCGCCCCGTCCCGTCCTCGAACGCCCCGTTCCCTGGAGAACCCGATGATCACCGCCCTGGTCCGCTTCCACACCACCCGTGACGACCGGGGTGACGTGCCCGGCTGGGTGCTCATCACCCTGATGACCGCCGGGCTCGTCGCCGCGCTGTGGGCGCTGGCCGACACGGCGCTGACGCAGATGTTCACGGAGGCGATGGCCGACGTGCGGGCTGGTTGACCCCGTGGCCGGCCCGACGACGCCTCGCCCCGGGGGCGCCCCACCTGACGGCGGCGCGGTCCTCGCGGAGTTCGTGGCCGTCGCCGCGCTGGTGACGCTGGTCTTCGCCGCCCTCGTCCAGCTGTCCCTCACGCTGCACGTGCGCACCGTGCTCCTCGACGCGGCGTCCGAGGGTGCCCGCTACGGGGCCCTGGCAGACCGCACGCCGGCCGACGGCGCCGACCGCACCCGCGAGCTGGTCTCCGAGCGGCTCGATGCCCGTTACGCCGCCGACGTCCGCGCCGCGCCCGCCTCGCTCGGCGGCCTGCCGGTCCTCGAGGTCAGCGCCACCGCACCGCTGCCCGCGGTGGGCTTCGCGGGGACCGCGACGACCGTGACGGTGCGCGGGCACGGGCTCCTCCCGCCGCCCCTCGACCCACCGCCATGAGGGCGCGGCGGGCCCGTCGCGGCGCCGCGAGCGAGCGCGGCAGCGCGATCGTCGAGCTGCTGGCCGTCGGGCTCGTGATGCTCCTCCCGATGGTCCACCTCGTGGTGGTCGTCGCCCGGGTCCAGGCGGGCGCCTTCGCCGTCGACGCCGGTGCCCGGGGCGCGGCCCGCACGGTCGCGGCGAACCCCGGGGCCCCCGAGGTGGTGGTGCCCGTCGTCACCCTCGCGCTGGCCGACCAGGGTTTCGCCGACGGCGCTGACGCCAACGTCAGGGCCTCCTGCGACCCGGACCCCTGCACGACCCCGGGCGCTCGGGTGCTCGTGGAGGTGGCCTACGACGTCGCCGTCCCGGGGCTGCCCGCGGGCGTCGACGCGGTGGTGCCGGTGCGGGTGAGGGTCACCTCCCGGTCCACCGCGACGGTCGACCGGTTCAGGGCTCCCGAGGCGGCCCCGTGACCTCGGGGAGGCGAGCCCCGTGAGGACGCTGCGCGGCGACGACGGCCGCATCACGGTGCTGGTGCTGGGCTATTTCGTGGTCGTGGCGCTGCTGCTCGGCGTCGTCGGCGGCATCGCCTCCGTGCAGACCGCCCGCCAGCGGCTGCTCGCCCTCGCCGACGCGGCGGCCCTCGAGGCCAGCCAGGCGATCGACGAGCCCGCCTACTACGCGGGAGGCGTCGGGGCCGGTGGGACGCCGCTGAGCGACGTCGGCGTCGCCGCGTCCGTGGAGGAGGCACTGGCCGCGGCCGGCGCCGTGCAGGACTTCCCGACCCTCACCGTGGGCGGGCTGACCGGCAGCCCCGACGGGGTGACGGCGCAGGTGCAGCTGTCCGTGGTCCTCGACGTGCCGATGGTCCCCGCCACCGTCGACGACCTCGTCGGCGGCGTGCCCGTCAGCGTGCTCGCTCGGGCCCGCTCGACGGTGGACCCGGTGGGCTGACGGGGAAGCTCCCGCGCGAGCAGGGCCGTTCAGGCGGGGGCTGGCCCGTCCTAATCCGCGGCCTCGTCCTCGAGGGCGAAGCCCGGGAGGTCCGCGTCGAAGATGTGGAAGGCGGGGATCTCGCCGCCCAGCTGGCAGAGCACGCCGATGCCGCCCAGCCACACCCGCCAGATGAGCACGTACTCGCGGGGCAGGTTCAGCTTGAGGGAGACCCACCACTCCGGGCGGTTCACGTCGTTGACGTACGAGAACATCGACTGCAACCACGCACGGTCGAAGACGAACTCGTCGTGGCGGAGCACCTCGAGGAAGGGGTCGAGGTAGTCCAGGAGGTCGCCGGGATCCACCTCGATGCCCTCGCGGATGAAGCCCTCGGCGCGCAGGCCGTCGACCACGCCCTGGGCGTCGCCGTCGAGCCCCATGGAGAGGAGGCGCCCGATCGCCGGGGGCGTCCCGTCGGGCAGGCGGGCCACGGCCCCGAAGTCGAGCACGCCGAAGCGGCCGTCGTCGGTGAGCCGGAAGTTCCCCGGGTGCGGGTCGGCGTGGAGCAGGCCGGAGCGCTGGGGCCCAGTGACGAGGAACTCCAGGTAGCGGCGGGCCATGAGGTCGCGCTCCTCCTGGGTCCCGCGGGCGATGACGTCCGACATGGGCCGCCCGGGGAGCCACTCCGTGACGAGCACCTTCTCGCTCGAGGCGACCACCCCGGGGACCGCGACCTCCGGGTCGTCGGCGTAGGCGGCCGAGAACCCCTCCTGGGCGGCGGCCTCCCACAGGTAGTCGACCTCCTCGGCGACGCGCTCCTTCAGCTCGTCGAGCACCGGCCCGACGTCGAGGCCGGGCACCCCCCCCGCGGAGACCTTCACCACGCGCGCCACCTGGTTGAGGTCGGAGACCAGGGCTGCCCCGGCGCCGGGGTACTGCACCTTGACGGCGACGTCGCGCCCGTCAGTCCACACCGCGCGGTGCACCTGGCCCACCGACGCGGCCGCGACCGGCTCGTCGTCGAAGGAGACGAAGCGCTCGCGCCAGTCAGGACCGAGCTGACCGGCGAGCACCGCGTGGACGGCGGAGACCGGCATCGGGGGGGCGCCCTCCTGCAGCTTCACCAGCTGCTCGCGGTAGGGGCCCGCCACGTCCTCGGGGAGCGCGGCCTCCAGGACGGACAGGGCCTGGCCGAACTTCATCGCGCCGCCCTTGAGCCGCCCGAGCACGGTGAACAGCTGCTCCGCCGTGGCAGCCTGCATCTGGGCGGCCACGTCTTCCTGGCGCGAGCCCGTCAGCCGGCGGCCCAGACCCAGGGCCTGGCGCCCCGCCAGCCCGACGGGGAGGCTGGCCAACCGCAGACCGCGACCGAAGGGTCCGCGGGGGATGTCGCTCACCGGTCCATCATCACCGACGCGGTGATCGGCTGCCCGCCCGTGGCCCCGACGCAGGGGTGGCGCTCGTCTCACCGCCCTCTCGCAGCGGCGCTCAGCCGGACCAGGCGGCTCCCTCGCGCCACGTGCAGCCGCACGCCGGGTGGGGGTCCCAGGCGCGGCGCACCAGGAGGCCGTCCGGCAGGGAGCACTCCAGCGTCGCGGACAGCGCGGCCGGCGACGGCGCCCCGTCGAGCTGCGCCAGGGCCTGCACCACGGCCACCGCCGCCGTCAAGGTGGCCAGCGAGAGCTCCTCGGGCCGGTTGCGGGAGCCCGACGGGCGCGCCCCGACCTGCGCCGCCACGTGGGCCCAGGCGGGATCGCGGGCGCTGCGGTGCAGGTCGAGGCAGCGCAGGCACACCGAGAGGCCGGGTCGCACCAGCGGACCCACCACCGTGCTCCCCTCGCGCCACAGCACCGGCAGGTACGCCGGCGCCCCGGCGGCCGCAGCCTCCACGCGGGCCGCCACCAGGGCGCCGGCGCCCACCACCACCGCGACGTCCGGTGGCCGCGGGCGGGACGCCGCGACGGTGAGGACCATCGGCGCGCGCGAGGCGAGCAGCGCCCGCGCCCGCAGCCCGCGCGGGTGGCCGACGTCGTCCACGCCGTAGCCGCCGGGGGACACGTCACCGGACCCCACCGGCGACTCGTCGAGGACCAGCACGCGACCCACCCCGGCGCTCGCGAGCCCCAGGGCGATCGCCAGCCCCGTCCGAGAGCCCCCGACCACGAGGGCGGTCGACCGCCACCGCTGCGAGAGGACGGTCCAGCCGTCACCGTGGGCGTGGACGAGGGAGAGCACGCGGGCGTCGGGGACCAGCGCGCGCTGCTCGTCACGGCTCGCCCGCGGCGGCCGACCGCCCGGCGTCGTCGACCCGGGCACGCTCAGCACCAGGCCCGCGCGCACCAGCGCGGCGACGATGCGCTCCACGCGGTCGGAAGGCACACCGTCAGCGGCCGCCACCACGCCGTCGAGGTCGCGGGTGCCGTCGAGGAGGGCGACGACCTGCTCGTCCGCGGCGCTCAGGCCCGAGAGCACCACGCCGCGCCCGGGGTCGAGGCCGAGCTGGAGCTGGCCGGGGCCGCGCCGTGCCCGCAGCAGCGCGGGCCTCAGTCGTAGGAGCACCCGCGCAGTGTGGATCAGGGCGGTGGTCAGGGCTGTCCGTCGTCCACAGGGGCGCGCTCGCCGCGGACGCGTCGGGACGCGGGGGCGGACGAGGGTCGAGGCTCCCCGGGTCTCGTTCGCGTCCCGCCTTCCCCTGCGGACCGCTCCTGAGCCCCGGAGAGCCTCGGCGCGCCACACTCGGCCCCGGTCGGGGACGGGTCAACACCTCGCGACCGTCCGCTGCGCGATGATCGTCGGGCGGGGGCGGTCCCGCTACGGTGCCGAGGGTGTTCTCCCGCGAGGCGCTCGTCGCAGGCGCCCTGGTGCGCCGGAGCAGCCGCCGGCGACGCACCGTCAGCGCGTCGCTGCGCGACGGCCGCCTCGTCGTCGACGTGCCCTCGACGCTGACGCGCGCCCAGGAGCGCGAGTGGGTGGACCGGATGGCTCAGCGGGTGCTCTCCTCCAGGGCCCGCACCCGCCCCAGCGACACGGACCTGCTGGAGCGCGCCCGCTCCCTGTCGCGGACGCACCTGGGGGGCGCGGCGGCGCCGGCGAGCGTGGTCTGGACGGACGACCAGAACACTCGTTGGGGCTCTACGACCACGCTCGACGGGTCGATCCGCCTGTCCAGCCGGCTCCGGGACCTGCCGGCGTGGGTGGTCGACCACGTCCTGCTCCACGAGCTGGTGCACCTGAGCGAGCCCGGGCACGGCCCTCGCTTCCGCGCCCTGCTGGACCCCACGCCGCACGCGGAGCGGGCGCGCGGCTACCTCGAGGGCTACCTGGCGGGGGCCGCCGAAGGATCTGCGGGGGTCGTGCCCGCGCCGCTCGACGACGGCTCGCCGCCCCCCGAGGACTGAGCGCCCCGCTGGCGCCGCGAGGCCGCGGCCAGCCGGGGCGGGAGGTCGCCGGCGATGCCCGCCGGGAGGTCGGCGACCGGCCACCAGGCGACGGCGTCGCTCTCCTCGCTCACGAGCAGCGGCGTGGCCGGGTCCGCCAGCACGAGGAACACCACGTCCAGGTGCTCGCCGCACCTGCCGAAGGCGAACGCGTGGCGGCTGAGCTCGAGCGGCTCGCCGCCGAGGGCGACCGCGATCGTGGCGTCGCCCAGCCCGGTCTCCTCGGCGAGCTCGCGCAGCGCGGCCCCCGCCACCGTGGTGTCACCCGGCTCGAGGTGGCCGCCGGGCTGCACCCACACCCCCGCCTTGCGGTGGTGCACCAGCAGCGTGGACTCGCCGCTGGGGTCGAGGACCATCACCGACGCGGTGAGGTGCTCCGGGGGACCGTCGCGCCGCGTCGCGCCCGGGTGCGCGGCGAGCTGGTCGAGGAACTGACCCCGCCACCGCGCCTGCTCCTCGCCCCGCGGGACGTAGCGCGTGAGCGTCGCCACCGCGTCGGCGTGCGCACCGCTCACGCGGGCTGCGCCGGGCCGTCGCCCTCGGGGCCGTCGGTCGTGTCCGGGCCGTCGGTCGTGCCTGGGCCGTCGGTCGTGCCTGGGCCGTCGGTCGTGCCTGGGCCGTCGGCGGCGGGCGGGGTGCCGTCCAGCATCGCCGCCAGCTCGGCGTCCACGTCGGCGCTCGCCTCCGCCGCCGCGCCGCGGCGCTGCGAGTACCCCTCGGGGGCGTCCAGGTCCTCGGACGTGGGCAGCAGGTCGGGGTGGCTCCACACGCCGTCGCGTGCAGCGCTGCCGCCCTCGCCCTCCAGCACCGAGAAGAGACGGGCGGCGTCCCGCAGGCGCCGGGGACGCAGCTGCAGACCGACGAGCGAGGTCAGCGCCGCCTCCGCCGGTCCGCCGGTGGCGCGGCGACGGCGCACGCTCTCGCGCAGCGCCTCCGCGTGGGGCAGGGCGCTCGCGGCGGCGGCGGTGACCTCGTCCACCCAGCCCTCCACGAGGGCCAGCGACGTCTCGAGGCGGTCCAGCGCGGAGACCTGCGTCGGGGTGCGCTCCGGCTCGAACATCCCCGAGCGCAGCGCGTCCTGCAGCGCCGCCGGGTCCGAGGGGTCCACGCGGGAGACCGCCTCCTCGATCCGGGCCGTGTCGATGACGATGCCGCGGGCGTACTGCTCCACGGCTCCCACCAGGTGGGAGCGGAGCCACGGCACGTGGGCGAAGAGCCGCGCGTGGGCGCTCTCACGCAGGGCGA
>JBBSRD010000182.1:0-6448 GCA_038243415.1 Actinomycetales bacterium
CCCAGAGGGCGCGGCGCCCCGCCCCACGACCCAGGACGACGACGACGGCCGCCACCAGCGCTGCGGCCGCGGCGACCACCACGAGCGCGACGTCCCCGCCCGCCGAGGCCGCGGCGACGGCGGCGCCCCCGGCCGCCGCCGCGGCCAGCGGCCAGCCCGCTGCGGCAGCGCTCGGCGAGACCGTCGATCCGCGCCGCGCCCACAGCCGCGCCGCGAGGGCGGACCCCGCGAGGACGCCGGCCAGGCCCAGGGACTCGGCGGCGGTCGGCCGGTCCGCGAGCACGGCGAGCACGAGGAAGAACCCGGCGACGAGGTGGCCGATCGCCACGAGGAGCGCTGCGCCGGTCGCAGCAGCGCCGTGGCTGGCGAGCAGGCGCCCCGCCAGGGGGGCCAGCACCGCGGCGGCCAGGAGCACGGCGAGCGTGAGCGCCGGCCCCCTCTCCAGGGCGATCGCCAGCGCGGCCGGGAGCAGGGCCCCGGTCGCGAGGGCTGCCCAGCCGAAGGCCATGGGGCGTCCGCCGCGGCGCAGCGTCGCCGCGGCGAGCGCTGAGAGCAGGCACAGGGAGGCGAGCACCAGCACCGGCCACCAGCGGTCGGTGACCGCTGCGTCGCTCACCAGGCCGCGGGAGCGGGCGGACGCCAGGCCCGTAATCGCGAGGGCGACGGCCAGCACCGCGAAGGACTCCGCGCTGGCCCCCAGGCCGCGCCGCCGGCTCCAGAGGGAGGCGAGCAGGGCCGCCGCGACGAGCACCGCGAGCACCGCGAGCTGGCCGAGGGCGCCCAGGCGCGCGACGGCCAGCGCCCCGAGGCCCACCGCGGACGCCGTGACGAGCACCACGCCGGCCACGAGGAGCAGGCGCTGCGCGCCGTGGCGCTCAGGACCGGACCCCGCGGGGTGCTCAGGCTCGAACGGCACGGCGCTCCGGCCAGCACCCGCCGCCACCGCGGTGACCGCCTCCGGGCTCGAGGTGCTCGCAGCCGCTCGGTCCGCCACGCCCTCGCCCGCGGCGAGCCGTTCCAGGAGCTCTGAGCGTCGCCGACGGAGGTCGACCAGCTGCTGGTCGACGTCCCACAGCAGCCCGGCGACACGGCCGGTGAGCGGCAGCCCGCAGGCCTCGCAGGCGGGCGAGCCCGGCGCCAGCGCGGCGCCGCACCGTGGGCAGCCGACCTCCGGGGCGCTGGCCGCGGGCGGCTGCAGCGGTGAACTCTCGTCCATGGCGTGATCGTCTCAGGCAGGGGGCCGGGATCGCGGCGCCGGACCGGCGTGCCCGGTAGCGCCCGCGCTGTCGGTGGCGTCGGGCACCATGCGGCCATGGCCCGACGAGCAGCCGCTGCCCCCACCCCGCCGCCGGCCGACCACATCGTCGACATCGACGTCGACGACGAGATGCGCAACTCCTTCCTGGAGTACGCGTACTCGGTCATCTACTCCCGCGCCCTGCCCGACGCCCGCGACGGGCTGAAGCCGGTGCAGCGGCGCATCGCCTACCAGATGTCGCAGATGGGGCTGCGCCCCGAGAGGCCCCACGTGAAGAGCGCGCGGGTCGTCGGCGACGTCATGGGGCGCCTGCACCCCCACGGCGACACCGCCATCTACGACGCCCTGGTGCGGATGGCGCAGCCCTTCTCCCTGCGGCTGCCGCTGGTGGACGGCCACGGTAATTTTGGATCTCCGGACGACGGCCCCGCGGCGGCGCGGTACACCGAGGCGCGGATGTCGCCCGCGGCCGTGTCGATGACCGCGGGCCTCGACGAGGACGTCGTGGACTTCGTGCCGAACTACGACGGCTCGACCACCCAGCCCTCCGTGCTCCCTTCGGCCATCCCCAACCTGCTGGTCAACGGCGCCTCGGGGATCGCGGTGGGCATGGCGACGAACATGCCGCCGCACAACCTGCGCGAGGTGGTCGCCGCCGCGCGACACCTCATCGACGACCCGGGGGCGAGCCTCGAGGACCTCATGCGTTTCATCCCCGGTCCGGACCTGCCGACCGGCGGCCGCATCGTCGGGCTGTCCGGGGTGCGCGAGGCGTACGCCACCGGCCGCGGGGTGTTCCGGCTGCGCGCCACCGCCACGGTCGAGGACGTCACCGCCCGCCGCCGGGGCATCGTCATCACCGACATGCCGTACACGGTGGGCGTCGAGAAGGTCATCGCCAAGGTCAAGGACGCGGTGACCGCGAAGAAGCTGCAGGGCATCGCGGCCATCACCGACCTCACCGACCGCACCCACGGCACGCGCCTGGTCGTGGAGCTGAAGTCGGGCTTCGCCCCGGAGGCCGTGCTGGAGGCGCTGTACCGCCTCACCCCGCTGGAGGAGTCCTTCGGCATCAACAACGTCTGCCTCGTGGAGGGCCAGCCGCGCACGCTGGGCCTGCGCGAGCTCCTCGAGGTCTTCGTCGCGCACCGCCTCGAGGTGGTGCGCCGGCGCAGCGCGCACCGCCTGGGCCGCCGGCGCGACCGGCTGCACCTCGTCGAGGGCCTGCTGATCGCCATCGTCGACATCGACGAGGTGATCGCGGTGGTGCGCTCCAGCGACGACGCCGAGACCGCCCGCCGGCGCCTCACCGAGGTGTTCGACCTCTCCACCGCCCAGGCCGACCACATCCTCGAGCTGCGGCTGCGCCGCCTCACCCGCCTGGCCCGGGTCGAGCTCGAGACCGAGCGGGACGAGCTGAGCGCGGCGATCGCCGAGCTCGAGGCGCTCCTCGCCGACGAGCGGCTGCTGCGCCGGGCCGTCTCCGACGAGCTGTCCGAGGTCGCCAGGGAGCACGGCGACGCCCGCCGGACGGTGCTCCTCGAGGGTGGGGTCAGCGTCGCCCGCGGGGCTGCGGCCGACCTGGAGGTCGCCGACGACCCGTGCTGGCTGCTGCTCTCCTCGACGGGCTTGCTCGCACGGACGACCGGTGAGAGCCCGCCGCTGTTCCCCGACGCGGGCGGTGGCAGCGGCGTCGACGGCCGGGCCGCCCACGACGTGCTGCGGGCCGCCGTGGCCACCACCGCCCGCGGTGACGTGGGCGCGCTGACCAGCGCGGGGCGCGTGCTGAGGGTGCCGGTGGTCGACACCCCGGCGCTCCCGCCCGCCATGGGCGCCCCTGCGCTCGGCGGGGGTGCGCCGCTGCGCGAGTTCGTCGACCTCGAGCGGGGCGAGGAGGTGCTCACGCTCGTCGCTCTGGGCACCGACGGCCCGGGCGCTCCCAGCGATCACGGCTTCGCGCTGGCGACCGCTGCGGGCGTCGTCAAGCGGGTGGCGCCCGAGCCCGGCCGGGGTGACGCCTGGGAGGTCGTCACCTTGAAGAAGGGCGACCGCGTCGTCGGGGCCACCACGCTGACCACCGGCGACGAGGACCTCGTGCTCCTGACGTCCGACGCGCAGCTGCTGCGGTTCTCCGCGGACGCGGTGCGCCCGCAGGGGCGGGCGGCGGGCGGCGTCGCCGGGATCCGGCTCTCCGCCGGGAGCAGCGTCATCGCCTTCGGGGCAGCGGTCGTGCCCGACGCCGGCACGACCGAAGGGTCGTCGCCCGTGGTGGTCACCGTCTCCGCCCCGGCAGACGGCTCGCTGCCCGGCACAGGGGAGGGGAACGTCAAGGTCACGCCGCTGTCCGAGTACCCCGCGAAGGGCCGCGGCACCGGTGGGGTGCGGGCGCACCGGTTCGTGCGCGGCGAGGACCACCTGGCGCTGGCCTACGTGGGCCCGGGCCCTGCGCTCGCCTGCACCGCCGACGGCCTGCCCGTGGCGCTGCCAGCGGCGGACGAGCGCCGAGACGGCTCGGGCACGCCGCTGTCCGGCGCGATCGCCGCGGTGTCAGGACCGGTGGCTGCAACCTCTGGCGCCGGCGCCGCCTCCACCGCGGCCACCACCGTGGGGAGCCTCGCCCCGGAGGACCCGGGCGGACCGAGCCCGAGCCCAGTCTGACCGCCTCAGGCCGGCAGGCCGGCGCGACGGTGGTGGGTGGGGTGGGCAGCGGGCACCGCTGCCCCGTCCCGGACCGCTGGGGACGAGGTCGCCGCGCCAGCTCAGGGTCCCCGACCGGTGACGGCGCGGCGGGAGGCCCACCGGTGCGGCGCCGCAGCGTCCCCGGTGGGTGGGGGCTCAGCCGCTGCGCACGGCACGGCCACTCACACGGCAGCCGTGGGCGCTCCGACCGCAGCACTGAGGGTCGGACGTCTCAGCGCGGGCGGTTGCCCCAGCGTGAGATGCCCTGCGCGGCGAGCGCGCCGATGCCGGCGGCCAGCGCCGTGGTGGCCGCACGGCCGGCAGCGCTGCCCAGCTTCGAGGCACGCGACGGTGGAGGAGGCGGCCTCGGCGGAGCGGGGGGCGGGACGCCCGGGCGGGTCAGCTCGGGGACGAGGTTCGCGAGGACCTCCGGCAGGTCGAGCGCGAGCGCGAGGTAGTCGTAGCTGCGGGCGGAGAAGGCTGCCTTCAGCGACGCGACGCTGGGCAGCAGCAGGGACTTGAGCTCGGGCAGCGACGGGCTGAGACGGTCGGTCAGCTTCGCGCCGGGCTGGAGGCGGACGACCGTGGCCTCGAGGCTGATGAGGGCCCGCGCCAGGAGGACCAGGTCCGCGGAGAAGGTGACGCCGTGGGTGCCTCCTGAGCCGAGGGCCCGCAGGAGCAACCGCGGGATGGAGGTGCGCTGCGCCTCCCCCAGCCACTCGTTGAGCAGGTCGGAGATCGCGTCACGAAAGCCGCGGACGTCCGCGCCCGGCTTCAGCACCGCGAGGCGCAGGAGGAGGTCGGCGATCTGGTCGAGGTCGCCGTTGATCATGGCCCAGACGACGAGGCCCACGTGCCGGCGCTGTCGGCCGTCGAGGCGCCCGAACAGCCCGAAGTCGAGGAAGGCCACCTGTCCGCCGGGCTGGACCAGGATGTTGCCGGGGTGAGGGTCGGCGTGGAAGAGGCCGAACCCGAACACCTGGCGGACCATGGCGTGGGTCCCGGTCTCGACGACGCGGTCCACGTCGATGCCGGCGCTGCGCAGCGTCTGCGCGCTGGTGGGGTGCACCCCCTCGATGAGGTCCATCGTCAGCACCCGGCGGGTGGTGCGCGTGGTGTCCACCTCGGGGATCACCACGTCGTCGTCGTCGGCGAACATCCGCGCCACCGCCTGGGCGGTGCGGGCCTCCCCGCGGAAGTCCAGCTCGCGGCGCGACCACCGGTCCAGCTCAGCGATGGTGTCGACGGGGCTGATCGACCAGGAGCTCGCCACGCGGCGCTGCAGGCGCGCCGCGCCGAGCGCCAGCAGGGCCAGGTCGGCGTCGAAGGCCGCCTCGACGTCGGGGCGCTGCACCTTCACGGCCACCACCCGGCCGTCGTGGCGCACCGCGCGGTGCACCTGGGACAGCGAGGCTGCCGCGAAGGGCTCGTCCTCGAAGCTGTGGAAGGCCTCTCCCACGCTCATCCCGAGCTCGGACTCGACGATCTCGCGGGCCTTGGCGGCGGGGAAGGGGCTGACCTCCGCCTGCAGCTTGCGCAGCTCTTCGCCGTACGCGGGCGGGAGGAGGTCGGGGCGCAGGGCGAGGAGCTGGCCGCCCTTGACGAACGTGGGGCCGAGCTGCTCGAGCACGATGCGCAGGCGCACCGGCAGCGGCTCACCGGACGCGGGCGTCGGCTTGGGCCGTGGCCCCGGCCAGGCGCGCGCCCCCCACCGGACCACCGCCGAGTAGCGGCCGAACCCGGCGGCGTCGACGAGGAACTCGAAGCCGTTCGCGGAGAGGATGCGGACGATCTCGGTCGCTCTGGCTCCCAGCATGACCGCGCGCGTCGAGCGGACGCGCGCGAGCGGGCCTCGCGGGCTCAGACGTCGATCCGATCGTCATCGATGACGGCCGCACCGTCGACGATGAAGTCCTTGCGCGGCGCGACGTCGGAGCCCATGAGGAGGTCGAAGACGGCCTCGGCGGCCTCGGCGTCGGAGATCCGCACCCGCCGCAGCGTGCGGTGGGCGGGGTCCATCGTGGTGTCCGCGAGCTGGTCGGCGTCCATCTCGCCGAGCCCCTTGTAGCGCTGGAGGGGCTCCTTCCACGTGCGCCCGCGGGCCTTCAGCCTCGCCAGCGTGGTGGCCAGCTCAGCCTCGGAGTAGGTGTAGACGTGCTCGCCCTTGGCCCGTCCGGCAGCGTTGACGTCCACCCGGTGCAGCGGCGGCACGGCGGAGTACACCCGTCCGGCCTCGACCAGGGGGCGCATGTACCGGAAGAACAGCGTGAGGAGCAGCGTGCGGATGTGGGCCCCGTCGACGTCGGCGTCGGCCATGAAGATGATCTTCCCGTAGCGCGCTGCGGAGAGGTCGAAGCTGCGCCCGGACCCCGCACCCACCACCTGGATGATCGAGGCGCACTCGGCGTTGCGCAGGACGTCGGCCACGGAGGCCTTCTGGGTGTTGAGGATCTTCCCGCGGATCGGCAGGAGCGCCTGGAAGTCCGAGGAGCGCGCCAGCTTGGCGGTGCC
>JBBSRD010000183.1:0-6401 GCA_038243415.1 Actinomycetales bacterium
ACCAGGACCCCGGAGACGCCGTCGTCGACCGCGGTGACCAGCCCGCCCACCCGGGAGGCGGCGACGGCAGCCCCGCAGGCCTGGGCCTCGAGCGCCACGAGGCCGAAGGACTCGCTGTGCGAGGGCACCGTGACGACGTCCGCGGCGCGGAACCACTGCGCGAGGCGGGCCCGCGGCACCGGTGGGGCGAGGAGCACCACGTCGCGCTGACCGGGAACGTCGACGAGACCCAGGGACGCTGCCAGCTCCCACAGCCCACGGGGGCGCTCGAGCCCGGAGCCCGACGCCCCGCCCACGATGGCCACCGTCAGCCGGTCCCGCATCCCCGGCTCGGCGCGCAGCAGGTGGGCGGCGGCGCGCACCAGCACGTCCGCGCCCTTGAGGGGCTGGACCCGACCGGCGAAGAGGAGCACCACGGCGTCGGCGGGGATCCCGAGCACGCCCCGCGCAGGACCCGCGGGGCCGGGGTGGAAGGTCTCGAGGTCCACCCCGGGCGGCGCCACGTGGACCGCGGAGGGGTCGGCGCCGTAGTGCTCCACGAGGTCCTCCGCCTCGGCGGCGGTGTTGGCGAGGAGGGCGTCGGCGGCAGCGATCACCTGCTCCTCACCGAGGATCCGCCCGGCGGGCTCAGGGGCGTCGCCGGCGGCGAGATGGGCGTTCTTGACCTTGGCCAGGGTGTGGGCGCTGTGCACCAGCGGCACCCCCCAGCGCTGCGCGGCGAGACGCCCGACCTGCCCGGAGAGCCAGTAGTGCGAGTGCACGAGGTCGTACCGGCCGGGGGGCTGGCGGGCCCCGACGGCCAGGACGCCGTCGCCGAACTGCCCCCTCTGGGCGGGCAGCTCCTCCTTGCGCAGCGGCTCGGGCGGCCCGGCGGGGACGTGGCGGACCAGCACGCCGTCGGTCAGCGCGACGGTCGGCGGGTGCGCCGGGGAGGCTGCCCGGGTGAAGATCTCGACCTCGGTGCCGCGGGCGGCGAGCTCCCTGGCCAGCGCCACGACGTAGACGTTCAGCCCGCCGGCGTCGCCCGACCCGGGCTGCTCCAGGGGCGAGGTGTGCATGCTGACCATCGCCACGCGGGCCACGGCCGCGGGCGACCACGGATCACGGGGGCTCACGGCGTCGGGGGTCTCCCCCATGCCCGTTCTCCTCCCGGCCGGCCCCGAGGGCACGGCGTGACGTGGTGCTCACCGCGGGGGTGTCCCTGCAACGTGACGACGGTAGTCCCGGACCGCCCGTGGCAGCATCGCGGAGTGGTGGTCTCGCGGGTGACCCGGGGCACGACGGGCGTGAACCGGCTGCGCCGCGTGGACCGGTGGGTGATCGACCGCCACGCGAGCACGCTGCGCGCCGCCTCCTCGCCCCTGGTCGTCGACCTGGGCTTCGGGGCGAGCCCCACCACCACGCTCGAGCTCGCGCAGCGCCTCGCCGGCGCGGTCCCCCGCGTCGAGGTGATCGGCGTGGAGGTGGACCCGGCGCGCGTCGCGGTCGCCCAGCGCCTCGCCGCCGAGCGTCTCACCGGTCGCGCGGGAGCCGGCGGCGCTGGCGGCCGGGTCCGCTTCGTCACCGGCGGCTTCGACCTCGCGGCGGTGCCCGGCTTGCTCAGCCTGCGCGGGGCCCGGCCGACGGTGGTGCGGGCGGCGAACGTGCTGCGCCAGTACGGCGAGCACGAGGTGGCCGGTGCCTGGGCCGCGATGGCGGCGGGGTGCGCCGCGGGGGGCGTCATCGTCGACGCGACGTGCGACGAGGTGGGCCGGCGGGCCGCCTGGGTCGAGGTGGCGGTGGGTGAGGACCTGGCGGCGTCGCCGATCTCGCTCACGCTCTCGCTGCGCCTCGCGGGGCTGGAGCGCCCCAGCGAGGTGGCGCCGCGCCTGCCCAAGGTGCTGATCCACCGCAACGTCCCCGGCGAGGGGGTGCACGCCTTCCTGGCGGCGCTGGACTCCGCGTGGGAGCGCGCCGCGCCGCTCGGCGCGTTCGGGGCGCGTCAGCGGTGGGTGGCGGCGTGCCGCGCGGTCGCCGACGCCGGCTGGCCGCTGCTGGGGCGCGAGCGGCGGTGGCGCCTGGGGGAGGTCGGCGTCGCCTGGCCAGCCGTCGCTCCGTCGGGCGCTCGTCAGTGAGCCGCCCGTGAGTGAGGTGCCCGGCCGTCAGGAGCGGGGGCTCACCAAGAGTTGTAACCGCTCTGCGGGCGCCCTCGCCCGGACGCGGACCGGACGGCGGGCAGCACCCCCACGAGGAAGTAGATGGCGACGCCGGCACCGATGATGCCGCCGAAGTTCAAGGGGTTGGTGACCGAGAGGAACGCCAGCAGGGTGCCCACGGCGGTGAGCACGACCCACAGCGTCTTGGTCTGCTTCCCCGCCGCGGGGTAGGCCGCGGTCTCCGCCTTGACGGCGTTGATGAGCGCCCACGCCGCCGCACCCAGGACCGCGAGGCCGATGACGAGCCGCACGAGGCCTTGGGCTTGCTGGAAGATGTCCACCGCCCGATGGTACCGGCGGCCCCGTGCTCCGGGCGGCGCCGAGGCTGTGCCGCCGGCCACGGTGGCGGCCTCCGTGCGCCCTGTCACCCGGTTGCGGGGCTCCTCAGCCGAGCAGCCCCGCCACCGCGGCCAGCGCGCCGACGGGCTCGCCGTGGCCGAGCACCGGCTGGTCGCCCACCTCGGGCGCCATCGCCGCGATCACATCCGCCGGGGCGCCCAGGTGGGCGAGCACCGCTGCCGCCAGGGGCCGGTACGCCCGCGGGCTCCCGTCGGCGATCTTCCAGGCGGCGCCTCGCCCGTCGGGCAGGCCGATCGCGAAGACGCCCTCGGCGCCGTCCTTGGCCACCGCGTCGAGCGTCCCCGCCGTCCCGGCCATGACGGCGCTCGACTCCCGCCCCGACCCGCCCACGAGGTGCGGGTGCGCGCGCATCGCGGCCGCCACGCGGATCCCCGCGGGGTCCGGCGCGCCGTCCGCAGCCACGCCCGCGGCCATCGCGCCGTAGGCCCGCGCGAGGTCGGCGAGGGCCACCAGCGGCAGGACGGTCCCGCAGCCGTCCACCGACGTCACCGGCGCGCCGGCGTCGTCGCGGACCACGCCGACGCGCGCGGCGATCCCGTCGAGCGCCGCCCTCTGCGCCGGGTGGTCGCCGTCGAGGTAGGTCTCGGGGTCCCAGCCGAGCGCCGTGCACGCCGTGAGCATCGCCGCGTGCTTGCCGGAGCAGTTCTGCGCCAGCGCGCTCGGACCGACACCGGCGGCGATCCGCACCGCCGCACTGGGCACGTGCACCGGCTGGTCGGGGGTGTTGCGCAGCGCGCTCTCGTCCAGCCCGGCGGTCGTGAGGACGGCGCGCACCCCGTCGAGGTGCTCGTCCTGCCCGCTGTGGCTGGCCGCCGCCAGGGCGAGCGCGCGCTGCCGCGCGTCGTCGTCGCCCTGCGCGGCGGCCGGCCAGAGCCCGGCGTCCAGCAGCCCGGCGAGCTGGAGGGGCTTGAGCGCGGAGCGGGCGTAGACCACCGCGCCGGCGTCACCCGCGCTGGAGGTCACCGAGCCGTCGGCCGCGGTCACCACCAGGTGGCCTCGGTGCTCGGACTCCGGGACCCCGCCCCGGTCGGCGACCACGAGGGGGACGGCGGCGGCGAGGTGGGCAGAGGCGTCGGGTTCCACCGCGCCAGCGTAGGGAGGCGCCGGCGCAGAGGGGCTCTCGTGCCTCCCGCACGCCCGGGCGTGCCAGCCTGACGCCATGGACCCGGCCGGCGAGACCCCCGTGGGCCCCCCCGACGGCTCAGGCGTGATCGTGGTGGTGCCCACCTACGACGAGGCCCCGAACCTGCCGCCGCTGCTCGCCCGGCTCGCCGCGACGGTCCCGGGAGCGCACGTGCTCGTCGTCGACGACGCCAGCCCCGACGGCACCGGAGCGCTCGCCGACGCCGCGGCGTCGGAGGACCCGCGGGTCCACGTCCTGCACCGGGCCGGCAAGGAGGGCCTCGGTGCGGCGTACCGCGCGGGGTTCGCCTGGGCCCTGGCGCGGGGCTACCGCGCGGTGGTGGAGATGGACGCCGACGGCTCCCACGCCCCGGAGCAGCTGCCGTCGCTCCTCGCCGCTCTCGACGGCGGCGCCTCCCCCGGGCTCGTGCTCGGCAGCCGGTGGGTCCCCGGAGGCTCGGTGGTGGACTGGCCGCGCCACCGCGAGCTGCTGAGCCGCGGGGCCAACCTCTACGCCCGGCTCCTGCTGCGCCTTCCCGTGCACGACGCCACGGGCGGCTTCCGCGCCTACCGGCGGAGCGTGCTGGCCGCGATCGACCTCGCCGAGGTCACCAGCGCCGGCTACTGCTTCCAGGTGGACCTGGTGCGACGGGTCGACCGCGCCGGGGAGCGCATCGTCGAGGTGCCCATCACCTTCGTGGAGCGCACCGCCGGCCGCTCGAAGATGGACCGCGCCGTCGTGCTCGAGGCGCTGTGGCTCATCGGGGCGTGGGGCGTCGGCGACGCGGTCGCGGCGGTGCGTGCGGTCCTGGGCCCCCGCGACGCTGCCGGCGGCGCCCGTCTGGGTGGGGCGCTCAGGCGCGGGCGGCGGTCAACCGGCGGCTGAGCTCGTCGGTGAGCACCTGCTCGACCTCCTGGACCGCGCGGCGCGTGTCGGAGACGGTGCGCTCGACCTCGCGCAGCCGCGAGATGGCCGCGGAGAGCGCCGGGTCGTCGAGGCGCCCGGGACTGGACAGGCTGAGGTCCGCGACGGCGCGCTCGGCCACACGGCGGTGCTCGCCGACGCGTGACGGCTCGGCGGCCACGTACCGGCCGAGACCGCGGGTGGTGCGCACGTCGTCGGCGAGGACCCGCGAGAGCACCGCCACGAGCTCGGCGTCCGTGCGGGCCGGGCCGGGGCTCGGCGGGGGACGCTCACCGGTGCGGTGGCCCCGCTCGTCGACCAGGAGGTCGAGGCGGCCGTGCAGGAGGCGGCGCAGGTAGGAGAGGTCGACCTCTTCCTGCTGCACGTCCTCGCGGCGCACGTGGAGGGTCGCGTCGTCCAGGCCGGCGACGTCATCGAGGAAGGCCGGGTCGAGGACCCGGTCGATGCGTCGGCGGCCGCCGGGCAGGTACTCCACGCTCATGCCCACCACCGTAGCCGCGCGCCCCCTCCTCCGGGGGGTTCCGCGGGGCCGCGTCCCCCTTTCGCGGGGGCCCGTTCCCGCGGGCTCGAGCCCGGCGCGCCGGAGCCGGGCGCGCCGGGGTCAGGCGCGCGTGAGGCGGGCGGAGATCCTCGCGGCGAGGGGCTCCGTGGCGGTGGCCGCGTCGAGCACCCACAGCAGGTCGCCCTCCACGGAGCCGTAGGTGCGGACGCCGGCGCGGTACTCCTCGCCGCCGGGGGTGCGCACCACGGCGTCGGTCGTCAGGTCGATGCGGGTCCCCGTGCCGCGGCCGACGAACAGCTCGACGGTCCCGGTGGGGTGGGCCAGGACCAGCTCGACGTCGATGCCGGGCTCGGTCGGGGTGGACTGCGTCTCCGCGACGCGCCAGAAGCCCACCTCGGTGTCCAGCGGCTCGGTGCGCCCGCCCTCCTCGTCCAGGAGCCACACCTGCGAGCGGTGGTGGAGGAAGCCGCGCTGGTCGACGCTGATGTCGACCTCCTGGCCGACCTGCCGCTCACCGATCCCCTCGGAGGCGATGACGCCGACGCCCTCCCACCGGCCCGCGAGCCAGGCGATGGGCACGAGCGGGCGCGGGAGCCCCTCGGGGATCTCCAGGGTGGTCAACGCTGGCCCTGGAAGAGCCGCCACAGGACGAACCCGGTGAACCAGAAGATGACCACGGAGCTGATCACGAGCAGGCTGGTGAAGAACACCTCTAGCGCTAAGAGAGACACAGGGTGAGGCTACCGGCTCGGCACGCCCGCCCGCTGCCCCGAGCTCGTCACCGCTAGTTCCCACACCTACACATTGTGTGACTTACTGGTGCATGATGGGGCCTTCGCACCATGATCGTCCGATCCGAGAGGTGGCCCGGTGGCCCGTCATTCAGCACGTCTGCGCCGACGACCGGCGCTCACCCTCGTCGCGGCACCGGCCGCGCTGACCGCGATCGCCTGGGCCGCCCCGTCAGCCGACGCCGTGGCCGCCGCACCCCTGCTCAGCGCGGGCGCCGCCGTGACGGTGCTGGCGGCCGGCGGGTGGGTCGCCGCCCGTCGCACCCACGGAGGGCCGCAGCTGAGGACGCTCACGGCGGCCTCCACCGCTGCCGGGGTGCTGCTGGCCGCCGGCGGGGGCTGCCTCCTCGCGCTCGACGCCGACAGCGGTGAGGCCGGTGCTGCTGCTGGCCGGGTGCGGGCCATCACCGCCGAGCACGCCGTGGGGCCCGGCGCGACGGTCGTCGGCGCCAACCGCCCCGCCGCGGTGCCCACCCCCCGCCGGCTGGGCCCCGGCGGGCGCGCGG
>JBBSRD010000184.1:0-6397 GCA_038243415.1 Actinomycetales bacterium
CAGGCCCGCGTAGACGCCGCGGACGTCGTCGCGCGTGAGGTCCGTCGCGATGATCTTGTTGGCCTGCTCGAGGATGTAGTCGATGTCGTGGGCGGTCGCGGCCGGGTGCGCCAGGTCGAGGTTCCAGTCGGTGTCGGTGGTCCCGATGATCCACCGGGTTCCCCACGGGATGACGAACAGGACCGAGGTGCCCGCCCGGGTGATGAGGCCGGACTCCGACGCGAAGCGGTCGCGGGGGATGACGATGTGCACGCCCTTGGAGGCACGGACCTTGAAGCCACCCTGCGCGCCGGCCATCTCCTGGACCTCGTCGGTCCACACGCCGGTGCAGTTGATGACCACGCGCGAGCGCACGTCGATCGTCTCGCCCGTCTCCACGTCGCGGACCTTCGCGCCCACCACGCGGTCGCCCTCGTGGAGCAGCCCGACGACCTCGGTCGACGTGCGGGTCACGGCGCCGTAGTGCGCGGCGGTGCGCCCGACCATCATGGTGTGGCGCGCGTCGTCCTCCTGGGCGTCCCAGTACTGCAGGGCGCCCTTGAACGCCTTGGGCTTCAGGCCCGGCGAGACCTTCAGCATGCCCCGGCGGGTGTAGTGGCGGTGGAAGGGCACGGCGCGAGCGGTGAAGCCGGCGAGGACGTCGTACAGCAGCATCCCGGCGCCGATGTAGACGCGCTCCCAGACCCGGTGGTTCAGCGGGTACAGGAAGGGGATCGGCTTCACGAGGTGCGGGCAGAGCTTGTTGATGAGCAGCCCGCGCTCCTTGAGGGCCTCGTGGACCAGCGCGAAGTTTAGCTGCTCCAGGTAGCGGAGGCCGCCGTGGATCAGCTTGGACGAGCGCGAGGAGGTGCCCGCGGCCCAGTCCCGCTGCTCGACCAGGGCGGTCCGGAGCCCGCGGGTGACGGCGTCGAGCGCCACTCCGGCGCCGGTGACGCCGCCCCCGATGACGAGGACGTCGTGGCGCCCGTCCTGGAGCTGGTCCCAGGCGCGGGAGCGCTGGTCGGGACCGAGATTTGCGTCGTGGCGCATGGTGAGGCTCCTCCTACTGGCCGTCATCCTCGGCGGCCGACACGTTGATGGTGGCGATGCTGGCCATCGTTCCACAGGCTTGCCATGATCCTGACTCCACGGTAGGACTACCGTCAGACCCCTGCGAGACGTACCGGTAAGGATGCCGGCGGTCTGCGGAACTGCCTGATGGAGGGCGCGTGGACGTCACATACGGAACCATCTTTCTCTCAGAGGTGGGTGGCACGGCCATGCTCACCCTCCTCGGCTGCGGGGTGGTCGCCAACGTGCTGCTCAGGGGCACGAAGGGTCAGGGAGCCGACTGGCTGCTGGTGAGCTTCGGCTGGGGCTTCGCGGTGTTCGCCGGCGTCTACGTCGCCTTTCGCACGGGTGCCCACCTCAACCCCGCCGTGACGATCGGCATCTGGTCGTCGGGGGCCGAGGAGTACTTCACCGGAATCCCGATCACGGTCGCGACGACGCTCGTCTACTTCGCCGGCGAGCTGGTCGGAGGAATCCTCGGCGCGGTCATCATGTGGCTCGCCTACAAGCAGCACTTCGACCTCCACGCAGAGCCGGCGGAGAAGCTTGGCGTCTTCTCCACCGGCCCCCAGATCCGCAGCTACGGCTGGAACCTCGTCACCGAGATCATCGCCACCTTCGTGCTCGTCTACGTCATCCTCAAGCTCGGGGACACCCCCACCGAGGTCGGACCGCTGGCGGTGGCGCTCCTCGTCGTCGCCATCGGCATGAGCCTCGGCGGGCCCACCGGCTACGCCATCAACCCGGCGCGCGACCTCGGTCCCCGCATCGCGCACGCCCTCGTGCCCATCAAGGGCAAGGGCGGCAGCGACTGGGCCTACTCGTGGGTCCCCGTCGTCGGGCCGATGGTCGGTGGTGGGCTCGCGGGCGTGGTCGCCCTCGGCATCGGCTGATCCTCGGCGCGAGCGCCGACGCTCCCGCCCCTCGCAGCACCCCGTCGCACCGGTGCGGCCCGCCATCCCTGACCCAGGAGAGACACCATGACCCAGTACGTCGCCGCGATCGACTCCGGCACCACGTCCTCGCGCTGCATCCTCTTCGGCCACGACGGCAAGATCGTCGCCACCGGTCAGAAGGAGCACGAGCAGATCTTCCCGCGCGCCGGCTGGGTCGAGCACGACCCGGAGGAGATCTGGGCGAACACCAAGGAGGTGGTGGCCGAGGCGCTGAAGAACGCCGACGCCACCACCGACGACATCGTCGCGCTCGGCATCACCAACCAGCGCGAGACCGCGGTGGTGTGGGACAAGGCCACCGGCGAGCCCGTCTACAACGCCATCGTCTGGCAGGACACCCGCACCGCGAAGATCGCTGAGGAGCTCGGCGACCTCGGCGGGGGAGCCGAGCGCTACAAGGAGCGTGTGGGCCTCCCGCTCGCCACGTACTTCGCGGGACCCAAGGTCAAGTGGATCCTCGACAACGTCGACGGGGCGCGGGCCAGGGCCGAGTCCGGCGACCTCCTGATGGGCACCATCGACACCTGGCTGCTCTGGAACCTCACCGGCGGCACCGACGGGGGCTCCCACCTCACGGACGTCTCGAACGCCTCGCGCACCATGCTCATGGACATCCGTGAGCTCGAGTGGCTGCCGGACATCGCCGAGGACATGGGCATCCCCCTCTCGATGCTGCCGAAGATCTGCTCGAACTCCGAGGAGTTCGGCCACGGCGCCGCCAGCACCGGGCTCGAGGGCGTGCTCATCGCCGGGGTGCTCGGCGACCAGCAGGCCGCGACCTTCGGCCAGGTGTGCTTCGAGCCGGGCACCGCGAAGAACACTTACGGCACCGGCAACTTCCTTCTGCTGAACACCGGCGAGGAGCCGGTCCTCAGCCAGAACGGCCTGCTCACCACCCCCTGCTACAAGCTGGGCGACGGCAAGACCGTCTACGCCCTCGAGGGCTCCATCGCCGTCACGGGCTCGCTGGTGCAGTGGGCGCGCGACAACCTCAAGATGATCGACTCCGCGGCCCAGATCGAGGAGTCCGCCCGCACCGTGGAGGACAACGGCGGCGCGTACTTCGTGCCGGCCTTCTCCGGGCTGTTCGCCCCCCACTGGCGCTCCGACGCCCGCGGCGCGATCGTCGGGCTCACCCGCTTCGTCAACAAGGGCCACCTGGCCCGCGCCGTCCTGGAGGCCACCGCCTACCAGACGCGCGAGGTCGTCGACGCGATGAACGCCGACTCCGGCGTCGACCTCACCGAGCTGCGCGTGGACGGCGGGATGGTCGCCAACGAGCTGCTCATGCAGTTCCAGGCCGACATGCTCGACGTGCCCGTCATCCGGCCGGAGATCGCCGAGACGACCGCGCTGGGCGCCGCCTACGCCGCCGGCCTGCACGCGGGCTTCTGGTCGAGCCTGGACGAGCTCTCGGCGCTGTGGGCCGAGGACAAGCGCTGGGAGCCGCAGATGGACGCCGAGGAGCGCGAGAAGAAGTACCGCAAGTGGAACAAGGCCGTCGAGCGCACCCTGGACTGGGTGGACGACGACGACGACTGATCCGCCCCGCCGGACGGTGCAGCGCGGTGCGCGGGAGGGACCGCGGGGTGGGAGCCCCGCGGTCCCCTGCGTGCCGGGCCGGTAGCGCGGCCGTGACCGGTGCCACGTCCCCGGTCGCCGTACCGTGGGGGGGTGCTGAGGGTGATCCTGCGACCGGCGCCCCTCGGGCTGCTGGTGCTCGTGCTCGCTCTGGCGACGGGTTTCGCCTTTCTGGGGCAGTGGCAGCTGGAGCGTTCCCAGGCCAAGGGCTCCGCGCCCGCGCTGGAGGCGGTGCGGCCCCTCACCGAGGTGCTGGCCCCGGCGGAGACCTTCACCGGCCCGGTGGACGGCCAGCTGGTGACCGCGACCGGTCGCTTCCGCAGCGATGACGGCTCTGACGCCTCGACCCAGGTCCTCGTGGCGGGGCGGAGCCAGGACGGGCGTGACGGCAGCTGGGTGGTCGCCCCCTTCGACGTGGAGAGCCCCGACGGCCCCGACAGCACCGCCGTCCTCCCGGTGGTGCGCGGCTGGGTCCCTCCGGAGGTTGCTGAGCGCGGCCTCGAGGACGTGCCGGTGCCACCGCAGGGGACGACCACGGTGACCGGTCGCCTGCTCCTCGGCGAGCCGGCGCGCGGCGTGACCCGGAGCAGCGGTGGGGCGCCGAGCGTCCGGTCCGTCGCCCCCGCCGACCTCGTGAACCTCTGGGGCGCCCCCGTCTACACCGGGTTCGTCACCGCGTCCGCCGCCGACGCCCCGCTGCAGGCCGTCGTGGCCAGGGCGCCCACCCGCGGCACCGACTTCCGCAGCCTCTCGTACGGTCTCCAGTGGTTCCTCTTCGCCGGTCTCGCCCTGTTCGCCTGGTGGCGCGTGGTGAAGGATCGTTTCCTTCTGGAGGAGCCGGCCGCGGCCGACGACGAGCTGGCAGCGGCTGAGGCGCGCCGCAGAGCCGACCCCGTCAGAGATCCCGACGACCATCACCAGCCCGTGGAGGCACCTTGAGCACCGTCACCCGCATGTCCACGAGGGGCGACCGCCAGGTGGGTCCCGCCCTCACCCGCTACCGGGTGATGGCCATCGTCACCGGGGTGATGCTCGTCATCCTCACGATCTCGTTCACCCTGGGCTTCCTCGGGGTCGACACCGGCACGCTCGGACGCACCATCGCCATCGCCCACGGGTGGGTCTACGTGGTCTACCTCGTCACCGTCTTCGACCTCTGGTCCCGGCTGAGGTGGCCCTTCGGCCGCTTCGTCGCCCTGGTGCTGGCGGGCGTGGTGCCGATCGTCTCCTTCGTCATGGAGCACCGGATCGTCCGCGAGGTGCGGGCCAACGGCCTGGTGCCCAGCCCGGCCGGGCGCACCGGCGACGACGCCTCGAGCAGGTACTGATGAGCGCCGACCAGCGGCAGCAGGCCGCCGCCTCCGCGCAGACCGACCACGCCCCGGTCCTCGTCGTGGACTACGGGGCCCAGTACGCCCAGCTCATCGCCCGGCGGGTGCGCGAGGCCTCCGCGTTCTCCGAGATCGTGCCCTCGACGATGCCCGTCGAGCAGATGCTCGCGAAGAAGCCAGCGGCGATCATCCTGTCCGGGGGACCGTCCTCGGTGTACGCCGACGGAGCCCCGCCCGCCGACCCCGCGCTGTTCGAGGCGGGCGTCCCCGTCCTCGGCATCTGCTACGGCTTCCAGGCGATGGCGCGCGCGCTCGGGGGGACCGTCGAGCGGACCGGTGCCCGCGAGTACGGGGGAACGCCCGCCACCCTCGACGCGGGCACCCCCTCCGTGCTGCTCGGCGGCCAGCCCGGTGGGCAGGACGTCTGGATGAGCCACGGCGACTCGGTGACCGCAGCCCCGGACGGCTTCTCCGTGACCGCGTCCACCCCGGGCGCCCCGGTCGCGGCCTTCGAGGACCGCGGCCGCCGCCTCTTCGGCGTGCAGTGGCACCCCGAGGTGCGCCACTCCGCCCACGGCCAGGCGGTCCTGGAGAACTTCCTGCGCGACGGCGCCGGCCTCGCCGGCGACTGGACGACGAGCTCGGTCATCGACGAGCAGGTGGCGCGCGTCCGCGCCCAGGTCGGCGGCGACCAGGTCATCTGCGGCCTCTCCGGAGGGGTGGACTCCGCCGTCGCGGCCGCCCTCGTCCAGCGGGCCGTCGGGGACCAGCTCACGTGCGTCTTCGTCGACCACGGGCTGCTGCGCTCCGGGGAGGCGGAGCAGGTGGAGCAGGACTTCGTCGCCGCGACCGGCGCCCGCCTGCACACCGTCGACGCCACCGACGCGTTCATGAGGGCGCTCGCGGGGGTCACCGACCCGGAGGCCAAGCGCAAGGCGATCGGCGCCGAGTTCATCCGCGCCTTCGAGGGCGCCGCCCGCGAGATCGTCGCCGCGCCCTCCCCGCCGCCGGACTCCACCACGTCGGGGTAGAGCGTGCCCTGCACGAGGAAGGCCACCGAGTCGTCGACGCCCTGAAGGATCTCGGCCTCGGCGGCCTCGAAGGTGCGAATGAACTCCCGGCCGATGACCTTGCGCTTCTCCTCGGGGTCGCTCACCCCGGCCAGCGCCTCGAGGAACTGCTTCTCCGCGTCGACGACCACGAGGTCGACACCGGTGGCCGCCACGAAGTCGCGCTCGACCTGCTCGGTCTCGCCCTGGCGCATCAGCCCGTGGTCGACGTAGACGCAGGTCAGCCGCTCACCGATGGCTCGCTGCACGATCGCCGCGGCCACCGCGGAGTCGACGCCGCCGGAGAGGCCGCAGATGGCCTGACCGCGCTCGCCGACCTGGGCGCGGATCTTCTCGATCTGCTCCTCCACGATGTTGACCATCGTCCAGGTGGGCCGGCAGCCGGCGATCTCGAGGAGGAAGTGCTCGA
>JBBSRD010000185.1:0-6360 GCA_038243415.1 Actinomycetales bacterium
GCCGACCCCGAGGCGCTGCGGAAGATCATGGACGGTCGCTGGGGCTGGGTGCGCGACGAGCTGCGCGCCTCCCTGCCGCCGCAGTGGTGCCACCCCATCGACCACCTGTCCACCGAGGAGCAGCGGGCCCTGACGAGCGAGCGCATCGTGGCTCTCGCAGCCCTGGGCGGCCACCTGACCTCGTTCGCCCGCGACGTCGGCGGCACGGCCGACGTGGGCGCCTCCACGGTCCACTTCGAGGCCCTGGGCCTCGCGGACCTCTCGCTGACCATCAAGGCAGGGGTGCAGTTCGGCCTGTTCGCCGGCTCCATCCAGGCGCTGGGGACGAGCCACCACCACCTGCGCTACCTGCCGGGCGCGATGGACGTCTCGCTGCCGGGCTGCTTCGCGATGACGGAGTCCGGGCACGGCTCCGACGTGGCCTCGCTCGGCACGACGGCGACCTACGACGCGCAGGCCCAGGAGTTTGTCGTCCACACCCCGACGACGAAGGACCGCAAGGACTACATCGGCAACGCCGCGAAGGACGCCCGCCTCGCGGTGGTCTTCGCCCAGCTCTTCACCGGCGGCCCCGGCGAGGAGGCGGTGAACCAGGGCGTCCACGCGCTGCTGGTGCCGCTGCGCGGTGAGGACGGGAAGGACCTGCCGGGGATCACCACCTCCGACGACGGCCGCAAGGCCGGGCTGAACGGGGTGGACAACGGCCGGATCGTCTTCGAGCACGTGCGCGTCCCGCGCGTGAACCTCCTCGACAAGTACGGGCAGGTGGCCCCCGACGGCTCGTACTCCTCGACGCTGGCCTCGCGCAACGCCCGCTTCTTCACCACCCTCGGCGCCCTGGTCAAGGGCCGGGTGTGCATCGGCGGCGGGGCGCTGGCCGCGACCCGCCAGGCGATGGCCATCGCCCTGACCTATGCGGAGTCCCGCTCGCAGTTCCCGCGCGGAAAGGGCAAGGAGGAGGTGACGCTGATGGACTACCGCAGCCACCAGCGCCGCCTGCTGCCCCTCCTCGCCCGCACCATCGCGCTCGGGTTCGCCCAGGACGACCTCACCGCCGAGCTGCACGCCGTCCAGCAGACGGTCCTCGAGGGCGGCACGGCCGACCCTGAGGCCTCGCGCGCCCTGGAGCACCACGCGGCGGGCATGAAGGCCATCACCACGTGGCACGCCACCGCCGCGATCCAGACCGCGCGTGAGGCGTGCGGGGGCAACGGTTACCTCTCCGAGAACCGCCTCCCGCAGCTGAAGGCCGACACCGACGTCTTCACCACGTTCGAGGGCGACAACACGGTGCTGCTCCAGCTCGTCGCCAAGGGGCTGCTGACCGGCTACCGCGACTCGTTCAAGGGCCTGGACGCCCTGGGGCGGGCGAAGAAGATCACCGGCACGGTCCTCGACACCCTCGCGGTCCGCACCGAGGCCAGGGCGCTGGCCCAGCGCCTCGGGGAGGTCAACCCGTGGGGCGACGACGAGTCCGTCGCGCTGCTGGACCGCACCTGGCAGCTGCGCGCCCTGGCGTGGCGCGAGGCCCGAGTCCTCGACTCCCTCGTCGCGCGCATGCGGACGCTCGCCAAGACCGAGAAGGGCTTCGAGGTCACCAACGAGGTGCAGGACCACATGGTCCTCGCCGCGCGCGTGCACGTCGAGCGCCTCGTCGCGGAGTCCATGGCCTCCGCGATCGACGCCCCGCCGCACGGCCGCGAGCGCGAGCGGCTGTCGCGCGGGTTGGACCGGCACGTGCTCTCCGAGCTGGAGAAGGACCGCGCCTGGTTCCTCGAGCGGGGGTGGATCAGCCCGAAGCGCTCGAAGGCGCTCGTGGCCACCGTCAACGACCTGTGCGCGCAGCTGCGCCCGCAGACCCAGACGCTGGTCGCCGGGTTCGGGATCCCCCGCGAGTGGTGGGGCGCCGCCATCACCGCGTGACATATCGGTGACGAAGAGCAGTAGTTCGTCACCCTAGGTGGTCTTTCGTCTATCGTCGGAGCCCCATGACGGACGACCGAAGGACGACCTCGTGAAGAGCACCACCCTGGCGGCCGCCGGCGTCCTCGTCCTCGCGCTGGTGGGGTGCGGCTCGGCGCTCGGCGACGCGTCGTCGAGCGTCGGCATGCCGTCGCCGTCAGCCACCGACCAGTCCCCGAGCCCCAGCGAGCCGCGCGGGCTCCCCTCGCCCACCGCGGGCGGGACGCCGGCGGCGCCGGGGTCGGACGTCACCGGCGGCGACGGGGCCGAGCCGGCCCCGGCCAGCGACCTGTCGACGCGGATCGGCCAGGAGGTCTCCTTCGACGCCACCCTCACGGAGGTCATGGGCGTCGGCGCCGTGGCGATCACCGCCGCGCAGGGCGGCTCGGACCCCGTGCTGGTCTACGGCCCGGAGGCGCCGGCCGGAGCCGACGTCGGGACGAGCGTCGAGGTGGTGGGGAGCGTCGAGGTCTTCGACGCCGCGGCCGCCCGCGCGAGCCTGGGCGAGGACGTCGTGCCCGCCGGGCTCGAACGCTTCGACGGCACCCCCGCGGTGCTGGCGGGCTGAGCCCCCGGACGATGGCGTCCCCGCGTCAGGGCCGTGCAGCACCAGCGCGGCTCAGATGAGCCGGGCGACCAGCTCGGCCAGCACCGGCTCCACCGCGGAGTCCAGGCGCACGTCGCGCCCCGCCACGAGGTCGCCGTCGGCCCGGGTCGGCCCGGAGTTGACGATCGCCACCGGCGTCCCCGTGCGCACGGCGGCGCGCACGAAGCGGTAGCCGCTCATCACCGACAGGGACGAGCCGAGGACCAGCACGCTGCGGGCGGCGGCCAGGGCGTCGGTGACCCGGCGGACCCGCGCAGACGGCACGGCCTCGCCGAAGAAGACCACGTCGGGCTTGAGGCGGCCGCCCTCGCACACGGGGCAGTCCACGAGGGCGAAGCCGGCGACGAGGTCCTCGGGGAGCTCGACGTCGCCGTCGGGGTTGACGCGCAGCCCCACCATCGCCTCCGCGGCCCGCTCGGCGAAGCCGGGGTTGGCGGCGTCGAGGCGGCGGTCGAAGTGCTGGCGCGGCAGGACGGCGGAGCAGTCCAGGCACACCACCCGGTCCAGGGCGCCGTGCAGCTCGACGACGTCGCGGGCGCCGGCGACCTGGTGGAGGCCGTCGACGTTCTGCGTGACGATCGCCCGGGTGAGACCAGCGCCCTCCAGGGCAGCGACGCCGCGGTGGGCGGGGCCGGGCTGGGCGGCCTGGATGCGGTGCCAGCCGACCAGCCCGCGGGCCCAGTAGCGCCGTCGACCGGCCACGGAGGAGGTGAACTCCTCGTAGCGCATCGGCACGTGGCCGGTGCGGAACGCTCCGCGGGGGCCGCGGTAGTCGGGGATGCCCGACCCCGTGGAGACCCCCGCGCCGGTGAGGACCAGCACGTCGCCCGCGGCGACGAGCGCCGCGGCGTCGTCGAGGTCGCCCACCTGGGTGACGACCGCGTCGACCTCGGGCAGGACCGTCCCCGAGAGCCGGGTCCTCAGGCTCACACGCCGCCGTGCGCGGGTTCTGAGGACGGCTCCTGGCTCGACGCGTCGCCGGCCTGCAGCTCGGCGGTCTGGTCGTCGGGCAGCTCGGCGGTGACGGGGTCGGCGTTGGCGCCGGGGAGACCGCCGGTCTTGCCCGCGCCCTGCTGGGGGGTGTTCTCGCTCATGGGCGAGACCGTACGCCGGGCACCCGCGTCGCGCCCACCACCGCTGCGCCCGTCAGCCCGTCGCACCCGTCACCGGCTGGCCGGGCGCTGGGTGAGGGACAGCGGGCGCACCGGTCGCTGCGTCCTCGCGGTCAGCGCCGCCGCGCTCTTGGCGTCCACGGTGACCGTCGCGCTCCCGTCGGCGCCGACGCGCACCTCGTCGCCCGTGCAGCCGCCGCCCGGCGTGCGGGCCGCACCGAGGGTGTCGCAGTACGTCCCGCGCCCCAGCCCGGTGGCGACCGTCACGGTGACCGGCTCCTCGCCGTTGTTCACCGCGAACCACCCGCGGTCGCCGCGGCTGAACGCCACGAGGTTGAGGCCGTCGTCGTACGCGTTGGCCAGCGGTGCGTCGCCGACGGACCGGTGGAAGGCGACCATCGCGGTGATCTGCGGGTCGCGGTCCACGCACGCCCACGCCTCGGAGGAGCAGTCGGTGGGGGTGATGAACCCTTCGGCGTCGGCCGGCGGTGAGGCGTAGCCCTCCTCGAAGGTGAAGCCGGAGTAGACCTGCGGGGTCCCGTAGGGGTGGGCGAGCATCAGCTGGTTCGCGATGACGTTCGTCGCCCCGTCCTTGTAGCTGAGGGTCTCGGTGCCGCGCTCGGTGTCGTGGTTCTGGACGAACACGAGGCTCTTGTCGCTGGGGACCAGCCCGGAGTCCTCGCCGAGCACCCGCAGCGAGGTGATGTTGCCGCTGGCGCCCTCGGGGTAGCTCTTGAAGGCGTTCTTCAGCTGGTAGGCGTAGTCGAAGCCCAGCACGTCGCCCACCCGCGTCGCGGCGCGCTGGCTCAGTGAGCCGGGGCTGCCGGGGAAGACCTCCAGGGCCCACTGCGGACGCTCGCCGTCGAGGGTGTCGTCGAGCTCCGCGTAGACGGCCGCGAGGTCCTCGTTGCCGACGTGCTTGGCGGCGTCGACCCGGAACCCCGAGACGCCGCGGGCGATGAGGCCGTTGAGGTAGCCGACGATCTTCGCCCGCGTCGCGGGGTCGTCGGTGCGCAGGTCGGACAGGCCCAGCAGCTCGCAGCGCACCACCTGGCGCTCGTCGTTGAAGTCCTCGATGTCGCCGGACGGCGTCGGGCACTGGTCGACGCCCTCACCCTTCGGGGTGAAGCTCTCCGGGCCGTAGAGGCTCTCGGGCGTCGCGCCGGGCTCCGTCGGGTAGCCGAGCGGGGTGTACTGCGCGCCGGAGTAGGAGACCTCGCCCTGGCCGGTCATGTGGTTGACGACCGCGTCGACGTAGACCTTCACGCCCGCCGCCCGGCAGGTGTCGACCATGGCCTGGAACTGCTCCTCGGTGCCCATCCGGCTGTCCAGCTGGTAAGTGGCCGGCTGGTAGACCTCCCACCACGGGTGGCGCACGCCGCCAGGGCCGCCGGTCTCGGCGTCGGGGGCGAGCCTCGAGAGGGAGTCCGCCGGCGGGGCCACCTGCACCCCGCCGTAGCCCGCGGGCCCGAGGACCGTGGTGCACTCGGCTCCCACCGACGGCCAGCTCCACTCCCACAGGTTGGCCTGGACGTCGGAGCCGGCCTGTCCGGAGGCTGACGGGCGGGTGGCCTTCGAGGCTGTCTCCTTCGACCCGCCGTCGTCCGCCCACGCCGGCGCGACGAGCGCTGCGCCGACCAGCGCGGCCGCTGCCCCGGCGGCCGCCGCGACCCGGGTGCGCCGGCGGCGGCGCGAGCGGGCTGACGACGGGTGGGGGGAGAGAAGCTCTTGGGCGGCCACGGGTCCTCCTGAGGGGTCCGACCGCGCCCGCACCGATGCGGAACGTCAGCCTCGGTGACGACAGGTCAACATTAGGGGCGAACGGGGCGCGGGGCCAGAAGATCGACCAGATGCAGCGGCCGAGCGGGGAGCCGGCGGCGCCGGCAGCCCGCGACCTGCCGCCGCCGCCGCGCTCTGAGACCATGGGCGCGGCATGGACGGGACCCCGACGGAGCACACCAGCGGCGCAGCGACGACGAGCACGGTCGCGAGCCCCGCCGACCCCGAGACCCCGCGCTCGAGCGCTCCCGACCGCTCGAGCACCGCCGACCTCCTGGCCCGCCTCTCCGGGGTCGGCACGAAGGACGCGGCGCGCCTGGAGCGCCGGGTGCGCGGCGCCGCCTCCGGGCGCGGGCCCGAGGCCGTCAAGGCCCGCGAGCGCCTGGCCGTCGATGTCGCGAGTGCCGAGCTGGCCCTGGTGGAGCGTGCGGCCTCGGTGCCGGTGCTCGCCTACCCGGAGGAGCTGCCGGTCAGCGGGCGCCGCGCGGAGATCGCCGCGGCGATCCGGGACCACCAGGTGGTGGTCGTCGCCGGGGAGACCGGTTCGGGCAAGACCACGCAGCTCCCGAAGATCCTCCTGGAGGCCGGGCGGGGGGTGCGCGGGATGATCGGGCACACCCAGCCCCGGCGCATCGCCGCGCGGGCGGTGGCGGAGCGGATCGCCGAGGAGGTGGGCGAGGACGGCGTCGGCGGGCTCGTGGGGTACGCGGTGCGCTTCACCGACCAGGTCTCGACCGGGACGCTGCTCAAGGTGATGACGGACGGGATCCTGCTCGCGGAGATCAGCCGTGACCGTGACCTGCTGGCCTACGACACGATCATCATCGACGAGGCCCACGAGCGGTCCCTGACGATCGACTTCCTCCTGGGCTACCTCGTGCGCCTGCTCCCCCGGCGCCC
>JBBSRD010000186.1:0-6358 GCA_038243415.1 Actinomycetales bacterium
AACCACCGGCGCCTGCACGGCGAGATCGGCCTCGTCCCACCCGTCGAGTACGAGGCCACACACACACCCACCACTCCCCGCCCGGAACCCGTCGAGCGGGGCATCACAGCCTCCATCAAACCCGGCGCTTGACAGACGGGATGTCGACCAGGCGCCGCGCGCGTCGGCCGTGACTTCGCGCGATCACTGCGCACGCTGGGCATCCGACTGGGCCCGGCGCAGCGGATTCCACCGTCACCACCAGCCCTCGCCCGTGCGCTTCGACGCCGATGACGTGGAAGCCGGCCAGCCCGACGAGGACGTCACAGCGCACGCAGTACGTGCCGTCGCAGGGGCAGGTGGACGAGCAGGAGCGAGCCGTAGGGTCGGCCATGGTCGAGGTCGGGTCTGCCCCCGGTTCGCTTGACTCCTGACCTGGAGCGACTCCGGTCCCTGCTGGAAAGATCACCGCCGCACACCCACCCAAGCGCGCTCCGCGCCAAGGACGGCGGCGCACACGGCTTCGCCCTGTCCCTGCTGGGCACCGACCGCCCCCGCCAGGCGAGGGTCTTCGACGCCGCCTGTGCCGCCAACCCCGGCGCCCACCGGCCCGGCCCGCCGCGCGCGCCCGGCATGAGCGCGCATGGAGGAAGATGGGTCTGGTGAGACGCTTCGGGCCGCTCGAGGCCGTGATCATGGACCGGCTGTGGGCGTCGGGCAGGGCGATGACGGGCCGTGAGGTGCACGAGGCCATCGATCGCGACCCAGCCCCGGCGTACACCACCGTGACCAGCGTGCTCGACATCTTGTGCCGCAAGGGTTTCCTGCGCCGAAACCGGCTCGGGCGAGCGTTTCGCTACTCCACGCTGGCCACCCGCGAGGCCTACAGTGCCGAGCTGATGGGTGAGGCGCTGGGGTCGAGCAAGAACCCCACGGCCACGCTGCTGGAGTTCGTGGGCCGCCTCGAGCCGGGTGAGGCGGCGTCGCTGCGCGCGGCGCTGGAACGCCCCACCGGCGCCGATCAACCCGCTGACCGCGGCGGGCATCACGAGAGCGGGCCGACGCGGTGACCAGCGTGGTGCTGATGGGTTACGTCGTGGCCCTGGGCGGGTTCGGCGCACGACTGGTGGCTGGGCGGGGATGGGCTCGCAGCGCCCCGCAGGTCGCCCTGGGCGTGTGGGCAGTGCTGGTGGTGGCCTTGATGGTCGCGGTGGTGATGCTCGGGATCACCCTGGTCGTGCCGATGGTGCCGGTCTCGATGGACCTGGCCGCGGTGCTGCACGCGTGCGTGCTGGCGTTGCAGCAGCGCTACGCCACCCCGGGGGGCGCGGCGCTGGCCACGGTGGGCCTGGCCCTGACGGCTGGATCGCTGCTGCGGTTGTGCTGGTCGGTGGGGCTCGCGCTGCGTGGGGCGGGCGTGGCCCGGCGCCGGCTGGACGCTCTGCTGGGCCTGGTGGGCCAGCCCGACCCTGAGCTCGGCGCCGTCGTGGTCGCCCACGACGTCGCGACGGTGTTCTGCTTACCGGGGCGCCCCGGGACCATCGTGTTCAGCTCAGCGGCTCGCCGGGTGCTCGCCGGGGACCATGCGCTGGCGGTGATGGCGCACGAGAGCGCGCACCTGCGCGGTCGTCACCACCTCCTGGTCGCCGTCGCGGCCGGGATGACCAACGCCTTCCCGCGGGTCCCGCTGCTCGCTGCCCTGGGCGCGCAGGTCGCCCAGCTGGTGGAGCTCATCGCCGATGACGCCGCGGCCCGGCAGGCCGGGCGGCCCGTCGTCGCCGCGGCGCTGGCGCGCGTTGCCGGGACCAGCGCTCCCGCCGCAGCGCTGGGCGCTGGCGCCCAGGGCGCTCTGGCCCGGGTCGCGCGCCTGCTCGGGCCGCCACCAAAAGCGCTGGGCCGGGCCCCCCGGGCAGTGCTGCTGGCGGGAGCGGTCATCGCGGCGGCCGCTCCGCTGCTCCTGGCCGTGGTCCCGGCGCTGCTGGTGGGCCATCCGGAGGTGTGCTCGTTCGGCGTGGCCTACGGGAGTGGTCCCTGCCTTCCGGTGTGAGCCGACCCACGTCCCCCGTCAAGCGCCCACCCTCGTACTACGAAGCTGCTTCGTAGTAATGTCTGTGGCATCCCTCGTCGCCGGGGCAGGCACGGCTCGCCGTAGCGATGAACCGGCGCCAGATCACGTCGCTGGTCTGCTTGCCCCGACGAAGCCCTCGCTCGCGTGGAAGGAAGTACGTGATGCCCCGAACGCCACCGACGGCCTCGAAGAGCGGCGCGCCAGGCCGGCGCCCCGCCCGGTCCACCCAGCCACGCCCCGCACGACCACGGACCGGGAGCTCCGCGCCGGACCGCGCTCGACCCGTCGGGCGAAGCGCGGTGCCAGCGCCGCGGCGATCCACCCTGGCGCGGCGAGCGGGCCTGGGGTTGCTGGCTGCGGCAGGGGTAGGACTCCTGGTCTGGGCCGCCACCTCGACGTCACCAGGCCCCGAGGCCTCGGCCAGCGCGCTGCCGGCCGCCAACGACGTCGGCGCCACCAACCTTCCCCCGTGGCCGACGCCGGCTGATCCCAGCGCCGGGATGCGCGCAGCAGGGTTGGAGACGAGCGACATGAGCACCGTGGGACAGCACCTGCACGCCCACCTCGACGTCATCGTGGACGGGGAGCCCGTGCCCGTTCCCGCGAACCTGGGCATCAGCGCGGCGAGCGGGCAGATGTCGGAGCTGCACACCCACGACCCCAACGGCGTGATCCACGTCGAGACCTCGAACGCGACGGCTCGCTACACCCTGGGTCAGCTGTTCAACGAGTGGGACGTGCGCCTGGACCAGGCCTCGGTCGGCGGGCTGAGCGCCGGCGAGGGCAAGACCCTGAGCGCCTACGTCAACGGGGAGAAGGTCGAGGGCAACCCCGCGGCGATCGCGCTGCAGGACCAGGCCCAGATCGCCCTGGTGTTCGGGGCGCCCGCCACCAACCCGAGCCCCCCGGCGAACTACGACTTCGGCGCGATGTGAGCGCCGAGGACCTGAACGCCACCGACCTACGAGAGGACCACCAGCTGTGGGAAACATGATGTCCGGAGGAATGATCGTGTCGATGATCGTCGCCGGGGTGATCGCGCTGGCCCTGCTGGCCGCGCTCGTGCTCAGCGCGGTGTGGCTCGCGCGCGACCTTGCCCGGGGCCGAGGCCGGGGGCCTCGCGCGGCGGCGCCGACGGCGCGCGAGGTCCTCGACCAGCTCTACGCCGCCGGGGAGATCGACGCCGACGAGCGCGCCCGCCGACTTTCCACCCTGAGCCGATGACCCGCCCGGGTCACGGCCCCCACCTGACCTGGAGGCCCCTGTGATGGCATCGAGAACCCGCTCTGCGCTGCTCGCTGGAGCCGTCGGCCTGACGCTCACGCTCGTGGGCACCACCGCCTACGCCGCCAGCTCCACCGAGGCGACCAGCACCAGTGCCGCTGCGGACCTCGCCGGCCAGGGAAGCGCACGGGCCATGGAGCAGGCCAGCGGCATGGGTACCTTCGACGCCGACCAGCCCTTCGACCTGCAGTTCATCGACCAGATGAGCATCCACCACCGCGGGGCCATCGCCTCCACCCAGGCCATGATCGCCGACTCGGACAGGCCCGAGCTGAAGGCCCTCGCCGCGGACATCATCAGCACCCAACGCGACCAGCTCGCGCTCATGCAGGACTGGCGGGACCAGTGGTACCCGGACGCGCCAGCGACCTCTCCGATGAGCGCCAAGGCCATGATGAGCGGCCACGCCATGATGAGCGGCAAGGGAATGATGAGCGGCAAGGGCATGATGAAGATGAGCGGTAAATCCATGATGAGCGGCAAGGCGAGTGAGCGCATGTACCTGCCCATGATGATCGTGCACCACCAGATCGCGGTGGACATGGGAACCCGGGCGCGCCAGCAGGCGGGGCACCCCGAGCTCCGCGAGCTCGCCGCGACCATCGCCCGCGAGCAAGCCGCGCAGATCACGCAGATGCGCGGCTACCTGACCGCTGCCTGAGCCTGCGCACCCGGCGCCGCTCGCACCAGCCCCCGTAGATGTTCCACCGTGTCCGCGGCGTCGTTGATATGCGTGAGGTCGGTGCCGGGGCTCTGCCGGCCGCACCCGGGCGATGAATCGTTCCCGGGTAGGGAGCAAAGTAATGTCCAGGGTGGTCAGGAATGCTTCCGCCGCCTGAGTCGCGAGTCGCTGCTCGGCCCGCGGGAACGAGGAGCCGGCCATGAGCGTGATGCAGTCCGAGATGTTGAGAGACCTCCTGTTCGGTGAACCGGCGCGGTCACCGTGGCGCCTGGTCTCGGCGGCCGCGGCAGTCTCGACCGCGGTCGCCCACATGCCGATCCTGCGCGAGCACCTCGAGGAAGCGCCGTACATCGGATCGGGTTCCTGCTGCTGATCATCGCCGGTCTCCTGCTGTCCCAGCTGCTGCTGGTCTCCGACACCCCGGCGGTGTGGACCTCGACCCTGGTGGTCTCGGTGCTGGCGCTGCTCGGCTTCGTGGCCAGCCGCACCCTCGCCATGCCCATGATGGCCGACGACGTCGGCAACTGGGCCGATCCTCTCGGGGTCGTGGCCCTGATCAGCGAGGCGATCATGCTCGCGACCTCACTGCTGTACCTGGGTACCCGGCGCGCTCCGGCGGCGTGAGACCAACCGCCAGGACACCTGCGCCCGTCACGTACCGGGTCTGGTTGAGGGCGTGGTGTGTCATCGCGGTGGCGGCTGAAACCCTCGGAGAACCGCCTCGAAGGTCCACCGGTGGTCCCAGCGGCCCACCTCTCGTGCGCGCGGGCTCGGCGTTCAGCCGTGGGGGGCGCCCGGTGCGGCGGCCTCGGGCGCGGGCTGCGACCCGGGCCGCGGCGGCGCGCTCGTGCATCAGCTCGCGCTCGTACCCGGCCAGAGAGGCGAAGATCCCCGCCAGCATCTCCCCCGTGGCGGTCACGTAGTCGATCCCCTCGCGCGACGACTTCAGCAGCACCTCGGCGGCGGTCAACGTCTCGATGGTGGCGATCACCCCGGACAGCGACCGGTTGAGGCGGTTGAGGGTGGTGACCACCACCGTGTCGCCGGGGCGCACGTAGTCCAGCAGCCCCGCCAGCCCGGGACGCTCGGCTACGACCCCGGAGAGCTGGTCGGTGAAGACCCGTTCGCACCCGGCCGCCTCGAAGGCGTCGTGCTGGGCGCTCAAGTTCTGGTGGCCGGTGCTCACCCGGGCGTAGCCGACGCTGGTCATGGCCGGCAGCGTTGCAGAACTCGGCAGGTGGACACTGCCGGTGGTACCTACTTTCGGACCGACTTGTGAGACAGAAGTTCTCGGCGTGTCGTCGGCGCGCCGCGCCTCACCACCGGTCGTGTCAGATCCATGGAACTGCGACGACGCCCGTACTGGTCGCCGATCCGTCAGCGGTGAGCGCCAGGGCGATCGCTACCCCGAGGACGACGTGGAGCTACACCTGTCGGGTCACCGTTGGCGGTCCACCACGCGCAGCGACCGGGGGATGCCGGTGGCCCCTCGACACCGGCACTGCGCTGGGCCATGATCACGGTGGGACGGGATTTCCTGCGCGACCGTCGAGTCGAAGGAGTCCTGATGGGACTGGGAGACATGACCGGGAAGGCGTCCGACGCTGGCGTGGAGAAGGCCGGTGACGCGGCGAGGGACAAGGCCGGCGGCAAGGGCGGCGACAAGATCGAGAAGGGCGAGCAGGCCGCCGACGCCAAGATCGGCGAGTAGCAGCCTGGCCGGCGTCGCCGCCCGCGGCGGCGACGGTGGTCGGGGCCACGCCGGCGCCGTGACCGGAGTGCGGCACGCGGCCCCTGTTCATGATCGCCAAACCGTAGGATCATGGATCAGGTGCGACCTTCGTGCCGCCTCGCCTCCCGGTCCCGGACGGCGCTACCGACCAGACCTGGAGTCGCATGTCCGTCGACGCCCCCGCACGCCTCCCTGAGCCCGCTGACGCTTCGTTGGACCTCGTGGAGCGATCGCGCCGCCGGCGCGCCGACCGGATGGCGCGGGCCAGCGCAGCGGGTCCTTCGGAGTTCGCGGAGATCTCCCACCGCGTGCAGGCGATGGGCCTGATGAAGCGGCGCTACGCCTACTACTGGGTCAAGATCTCGATCCTCGTGGCGGCGCTCGGCGGCGTGGTCACCGGCTTCGTGCTCCTCGGCGACTCCTGGTACCAGCTGATCCTGGCCGCCGTCCTGGCCGTGATCGCCACGCAGGTGGCCTTCCTCGCGCACGACGCCGGGCACCGCCAGGTGTTCAACTCGGCGCGGCGCAACGAGTGGGCCTCCCTGCTCCTGGCCAACCTCGTCTCGGGCATGAGCTCGCAGTGGTGGGCCCGCAAGCACTCCAAGCACCACTC
>JBBSRD010000187.1:0-6288 GCA_038243415.1 Actinomycetales bacterium
CGACTTGTTGGAGTTGGTGTGCACCAGGTCCGGGTCGATCTCCTTCAAGCGGGCCCGGAGCGCGCGGACGTGGCGTAGGATGTCGAGCACCGCGCGCCAGGGCAGCCGGCGCCCGTCCAGCGCGGCGCGTCGCACCGCGTTGGTCCGCGGGTCCAGCGGGAGGACCTCCACGGCCACGCCGACGTCTCGGAGCCGTTCGACGAGGGGTCCGTCCTCGGCCAGGATGACGAGCGGGTCCACACCGTCGACGTGGGGCAGGAGGCGCAGCAGCGCCAGCTCCGCCCCGGAGAGCGCTGCGCTGTGGTCGAGGTAGACGACCCGCAGCGCGCTGACAGCCTGTTCCGGCGTCGGCGCAGCAGTGTCCGTGTCAGTCTCGATGAGGTCCCCTTTGGCACGGCCGCGGTGCGGCAGATCCGGCTCCAGCGAGGAACCTTAGGCGACCAGAGATCGATACGTCACATTTTGTCCGGCGCCTCAGCTCACATATCGGCTGAGATTCACCCGTTCGCCTCGCGGTAGACGTCGGAGACCTCAGCAGCGAAATGGTCGAGGGATCGGGTGAGCGCGAACGCCCGGCACGCCGGACGCCCGGGCAGGCCGTCACCGCGGGCCCCTGCCTCGAGGCGGGACCTCCAGGCCTCGACGTCGCCAGGCGCCACGAGCAGCCCGCGGTCGAGCAGGGGCAGCACCTCGGTCATGCCGCCGACCGCGCTGGCCAGCACCGGCGTGCCGCAGGCCAGCGCCTCGAGGACCACCAGCCCGAAGCCCTCCAGGGATGTGGAGGGCACCACCACCAGGTCAGCAGCCTGGTACCAGCGCACGAGCGCCTCGTCCTCGACCCTCCCGACCAGCATCGCTCCCGGCACGCCCGCGGCCGCGGACTCCAGTGCTGCCCGGCTGGGTCCGTCGCCGATGACGACCAGATGGCGGCCGGGGGCCGCCGGCCAGGCCTTCAGTAGCACCTCCAGGCCCATGCGGGGCACCAGGCGGCGCGCGGTGACGGCCAGGAAGTCGTCGGGACCGATGCCCAGGGACGCCCGGAGCGCGGTGCGCGCCTCCTCGTCCAGGGCGGTGAAGCGCTCGGTGTCCACCCCGGGGTGGACCACGCACACGCGCTCCCGAGGGACGGCGTGGCGCTCGATCACAAGGTCGGCGAAGGCGTCCGAGGCGGTGATGACCGACCGCGCGGAGCGCACGTGGCGACCCTCGACGGCGTCCTTGGCGCGCAGCGCGGCACCGCGGGCGCCCTGCGCCCGTGACTCGTCGGCCCAGGGGCCGTGGAAGTGGGCGACCAGCGGCAGCCTCCGCAGCGGCGGGGTGAGCGCCGGAAGCGTCCCGTAGAGGGCGAAGTGGGTGGCCAGCACGGCGGCACCTGTGCCAGCCCCCGCGGCCGCGGAGCGGATCGAGGCCAGTCGGCGCGGCAGCGAGGCGTCCTCGCTGCCGGCCCGGTAGACGCCCGGTCCGGCGGTGCTCGCCGGGCCGAAGACCACCAGCCGGTCGTCGACCCCGCGCGCCAGCAGGGCGGCGTGGAGGTCCGCGGCGTAGCGGTTCAGTCCGCCCGGGCGATCGTCGGGCCAGCTCTGGGCGACGCTGACGCTCACCAGCCGTTGCACGTGCCGCACCTCCTGGTCCAGGCTCACGGGCCGACGGTCGTAGGTCCGTGAGACGTGGGGCACCATGCCCCTGCGGAAGGTAACGAGCCCTTCCACGACGCACCGAGGAGGGTCGGTCATCGACGAGGGCACCGCCGCAGGAGGCGTCGACCGCCGCGAGCAGCCAGAGCGACGGGGGCAGCGCGGACGCGGCCGTCGCCGCGCGCTCGTCGCTGGTGCGGCGCTCGTGGTCGCGGTGGCGATCGCGCTGGTGGCCGTGATCCTCACCCGGCCCTCCGCGGGCCCGGCTGAGCCGCCGGGGTCCGCTGGACCAGCCGCTCCGGGTGCCTCACCGGCCCCGATGCCCGTGCGCGGGGGCGCCGGTCCGGGGGATCTCGGAGCGCCCACCGCCGCCGCGGCGTTCACGGGCTCGGTCGGGATCAACGTCCACTGGGACTTCCTCGACACGCCCTACGGGACGCGCTACGAGGAGGTGCGCGACGCGCTGGTGACCAGCGGGGTCCGCTACGTGCGCGGCGCGGAGACCTCCAGGGCCGCCGACCTGGCGGACCGGGGCGTCGCCACGACCGTGCTCGTGGACCGGTACGGGAGCGACCCCGCCTCGATCGTCGAGGACCTGGCGCCCCTGGCCGGATCCGGGGCGGTGGACGCCGTGGAGGGCCCCAACGAGGGGGACGTGTTCTGGACGGAGAACGACCAGAGCTATCGCGGCGAGCCGTTCCCCGCCGGGGCGATCGCGTGGCAGCGCGACCTGTGGGACGCGGTGCACGCCGACGAGCGCACCGCCGACCTCCCCGTGATCGGTCCCTCGCTCGGGGGGACGTACTGGGGCGGCGGCAACCCCTTCGAGCCTGGCTCGCTGACCGAGATCTCTGACTGGGCGAACATCCACCCCTACGCCGCGGGCAACCCCTACGCCGACAAGTTCGCCTACGGGGGGATCGATGAGTACTACGACAACGCGGACTTCCCCTCCGTGGCGCTGGACCGCTACCCGATCACGCTGGAGACCTACCGGCCCCCCTTCGGCGACCTGCCCGTGGCCGCCACGGAGGCGGGCTGGTCCACGTGGGCCCTCGGTCCCTCCGAGGCCGCGCAGGCGGCGTACGTCCCTCGCCTGTTTCTCGAGTGCTACCGGCTGGGGCTCGTCCGCTGCTACTCCTACGAGCTGGTCGACGAGTTCGAGGATCCCTCAGGGATGGACCGGGAGGCGCACTTCGGTCTGCTGCGCCACGATGTCACCCCCAAGCCCGCCTACACCGCCCTGTCGACGCTGATGGCCGCGGTGGACGACGACGGTGCTGACGGCGTGGACGCACCGAGCGCGGACGACGCGCTGGCCGGCGCCAGCCTCACCGTGGACCCGCCTCCCGGGTACGACGCCGACACCGTCCACCACGTCTCCCTGACCAAGCGCGACGGCAGCGTGGTGATCGCCCTGTGGCAGGAGGTCAGCCGTGACGATCTCAGCGGCAGGGACGCCACGCCTCGCGAGCCGGTGCGGGAGGTGGACCAGCCGGCCATCGACGTCGAGCTGGATCTCGCGGGCGTCGGGCCGCGGGCCGAAGAGGCGACGGTCGAGGTGATCGAGCCGGACGGACGCCTGGGCGACGCCGGCGCGACGCGCTCCGGATCGACGTGGTCGTTCGCCGTCCCGGACCGCGTGACGCTGGTGACCCTGCCGCCGCGCTGACCATCACGGTCGCCCCATCCGGCGACTTTGTGTCATGATCCGGACACTCAGAGCGACAATCGGTCACAGACCGCGCGCGCTCCCACCGTGCCCGGAGGCGCCCCCTTGCTCACGAGACGACGTGCCCTGCAGACGTTCGGCGCCGCGATCGGGGGCACCGCCGTCGGAGGTGCTTCCTTTCTCGGCGGTGCGGAGCTCGCGCTGGCAGCCAGCGCCCAGCCGCTGGGCCGACCGCGGCCGGTGTCCGCGTTCGTCGACTCGGTGGGGGTGAACACCCACCTCGGCTGGTGGGACACCCCCTACGGCACTGACTACCGGCAGGTTCGCGAGCTCCTCGCGGCCAGCGGCGTGCGCCACGTGCGCGACTTCGACAGCCACCGCGCCCGCGACCTCGCGGGCGTCGGCGTGGCCACCACGGTCCTCGTCGACAGCGACATGGCCGGGCGCGGCGACCCCGCCACCAGGGTGCGCGAGCTCTCACCCCTGGTGACCTCGGGGGCCGTGGTCGCCGTGGAGGGCCCCAACGAGGCCGATCTCTTCTGGACCCGGGGCCGGCGGACCTACCGGGGGCAGCCCTTCCCCGCCGGCGCGGCGGCGTGGCAGCGCGACCTCCACGCCGCCGTCAAGGGGGACCAGCGGCTGCGCGGGCTCACCGTGATCGGCCCTTCGCTGGGCGGGACGTACTGGGGCGGCGGCAACCCCTACCGCCGCGGCGAGCTGGAGGCGGTCTCCGACTGGGGCAACATCCACCCCTACCCCGCCGGCAACCCCTACTGCGAGCAGCGCCGCTACGCCGGCATCGCGCAGTACTACGCCGACGCCGACTTCCCCTCGGTCGCACTCGACCAGCACCCCATCACGCTCGACACCTATCGGCCCCCTTTCGGGAACCGGCCGATGGCCGCCACCGAGACGGGGTACTCCACCTGGCGGTGGGGCCAGTCGGAGCGGACCCAGGGGCTCTACACGCCGCGCATGTTCCTGGAGAACTTTCGCCTCGGGATGCCGCGCACCTACGCCTACGAGCTGCTCGACGTCTTCGACGACCGCGGCGGTGGCGACCGCGAGGCCCACTTCGGGTGGCTGCGCCACGACCTGAGCCCCAAGCCGGCCTACCGGGCGGTGGCCACGATGATGCAGGTCCTCACCGGAGGCGCCGCGGGCTCGAGGCGGACGGGGCGCACGCTCGACGCCTCGATCCAGGTGACCGCTGCTCCGCGCTACGACCCCGCGGCGATCCACCACGTCACGCTCGAGCGCCCTGACGGCTCGGTGGTGGTGGCACTGTGGCACGAGGTGAGCAGCAACGACCTCACCGGGCTCGAGGAGTCACCGCGCCGCCCCGTCCGCGAGCTGTTCCACCCGCCGGCGCGGGTGACGCTGGACCTGCGCCAGGACACCGCGGGGGTGCGTGCCACCACCCTCACGGACTCGGGGCGAGGTCGCCGGCACGGCGTCGACCGGTCACGGACGTCGGTGGCGCTCGACGTGAGCGACCGCCTGATCCTGCTCGAGGTCCCGGCCCGATGACCGCTCGCCCACGCCTCGCCGCGATGGCGCTGACCGCTGCGCTCCTCGCCGCGGGAGCGAGCGGTGGGGGCGTCGCCACAGCCGCCTCCAGCCCCCACCGCATCGTCGGGGTGTCGCTGCCCAGCTACCACTACGACGCCGGCAAGGTCCTCGACGTCGAGCGGATGACGGGGCGCGACGTCGACGTGCTCCAGACGTTCGTCGGGTGGCAGTACGACGGCGCTCCAGAGCTCTCGGACTTCCCGACGAACCGCGCCCGTCAGATCCACGCCACCGGCACCACCCTCGAGATCACGTGGGGCCCCTCCAACTACCGGAACGGCACGCACGACCCGCAGTTCGCCCTGGCCGGCATCGCCCGCGGCGACCACGACGCCTACGTGCGCCGCTTCGCCGCAGCGGTCCGTGACGCCGGTGCGCCGGTGCGCATCCGCTTCGGCCACGAGATGAACGGCCGGTGGCAGCCCTGGAACGAAGGCAGGAGCGGGAACCGGCCCGGGGACTTCGCACGGGCCTGGCGGCACCTGCACACCGTGTTCGACCACGTCGGGGCCTCGAACGCGATCTGGGTGTGGTCGCCGAACGTCGTCGGGCCGAACCAGACACCGCTGGCGGGCCTGTACCCGGGGGACGCGTTCGTCGACGAGGTGGGGATCGACGGCTACAGCTACCCCAAGAGCGGCTGCCCCTCGCCGGCGCGGCTCTTCGGGTCGACGATGGCTCAGGTGCAGCGGCTCTCCCATCGGCCGGTCCGCCTGGCCGAGGTGGCCGTGGCCACCACCTGCCGGGAGCGTGACCGCTGGATCACGTCGCTGTTCGACTACCTCGACGCCACCCCGGCGATCAGCGGCTTCACGTGGTGGCAGCGCAGCGGGAACGGCTACGACTGGAGGGTCACCGGCGGCGCTGAGCTGGACGCGCTGCGCGCCGGCCTGTCCCGGCCGTCTTCGCCCCCCACGCCATCCGCGTCGGACACCCCGTCAGGCTGAGCGCCCCGCCCGCGCGACGCCGAGAGCCGCCGCACGGCCCCGGTCGCGGCGCAGCGCACCAGCAGCGGGCCCAGGTAGAGCGCGTCCGCGAGGTAGCGGCGGCCGAGGCGCCGCGGCTCCTGCGCGAGACGGAAGGCCCACTCCATGCCGATGCGCTGGACCACGCGCGGCGCGCGCTTGCGGGCACCGGCCACGAACTCCACGGTCGCGCCGCACCCGACGAACCAGGCCTTCGGCATCTGGGCCGCGAGCGCCATCGCGAGCCGCTCCTGCTTGGGGAAACCCAGGCCGACGAAGACGAGGTCCGCACGGGTCGCCGCGACCTCCTCGACCAGAGCGGCCAGCGTCTCGGGGTCGTGCTCGAAGCCCCACGGTGGGCAGACGGCGCCCCGGACCTCGAGGCCCGGGTACGCCTGCGCGAGCCGGCGCCCGGCTTCGGCGGCGACACCGGGCGCACCGCCCA
>JBBSRD010000188.1:0-6258 GCA_038243415.1 Actinomycetales bacterium
CTGTGGCCGGTGGCACTCGGGAGCGCCGCGCTGGCGCTGGCGCTGGTGGCCCGCAGCCTGGGTCTCTACCAGTCGCGGCTGGTGCTCTCGGTCCTCGAGGACCTGCCGGCCCTGCTCGTGGCCATCGCCACGGCCGGTCTGCTGGTCCTCGGACTCGGGCTGGAGCCCACAGCGCCCCGCGGGGACGCCCTGTTCCGCGTCCCCGTCGGACCCGGCCTCGAAGCGCAGGACGCGGCGCGGCGGGGCGCCCGGGGCGGCGATGATCACCGGCTCGACGCCTCGGGGCGACGCGGCGACCGGGCCCGGGCTCCCGCTGGGCACGAGCGCGGCGGGCTCCTGCGTGACGAGGCCCTCGGACCGGCCCGCGTTCGCCGCGGCCTCGGCCTCCTGGACCGCGAGCAGGGAGGACCGTCGCCGCATGATGGCCAGGGCCACGAGGGCAGCGGCCAGGGAGACGATCCCGCCGATGCCGATGGACCAGCGCGGACCCCACACCTCGCCGACCCAGCCCACGAGCGGAGCCCCGATGGGCGTGGTGCCGATGGTGATCATGGAGTACAGCGCCATGACCCGCCCGCGCAGCGCCGGCTCGGTGGTGGTCTGGACCGTGGCGTTGGCCGCGGTGAGCAGCGTCAGCGAGCTCAGCCCGACGGGGATCAGCGAGAGCGCGAACCAGCCGTAGCTCGGCATCACCGAGGAGAGGGTGGCGAAGAACCCGAACGCCAGGGCGGCGCCGACGACGAGCCGCAGCGTCGGGGCCTGGCGGCGCGCGGCGACCAGCGCACCGGAGAGGGATCCGATGGCCAGCACGGACCCGAGGAGGCCGAACTCGGCGGCGCCCTTGCCGAACTCGATGCGCGCCATGGCCGCGGTGGTGAGCTGGAAGTTGAGCCCGAAGGCGCCCACGAGCCCGATGACGAAGAGGATCAGCAGGATGTCGGGGCGGGAGCGGACGTAGTCCAGGCCCTCGCGGGTGGCCCCTCGGCCGCGCGGGCGCCGCGGCGCGGGGTGCATCTCCGACGTGCGCAGGGCCATCAGCGCGAAGACCGTGGCCACGAACGTGGCGGCGTTGAGCAGGAACACCGGGCCGGTGCCGATGGCGGCGATCAGCAGGCCGGCGAGCCCCGGACCGATGAGGCGGGCGCCGTTGAAGGACGCGCTGTTGAGGCCCACCGCGTTCGAGAGCAGCCTCGGCGGGACCATCGAGGCGACGAACACCTGGCGCGAGGGGTTGTCGAAGGCCGTGGTGATCCCCAGCAGGGCAGCGAGGACGTACACCGACCACAGCTCGGCGTTCCCCGTGATCACCAGGACCCCGAGGACGAGGCCCCACAGACCCTGGAGGGACTGCGTGACCATGAGCAGCTTGCGCTGGTCCACGCGGTCGGCGAGCAGCCCGGCCAGCTGGCCGAAGAGGAGGAAGGGCCCGAACTGCAGCGCGGTGACGATGCCGACCGCCAGCGGGGAGCTCGCCGTCAGGACGGTGAGGACCAACCAGTCCTGGGCGACGCGCTGCATCCACGTGCCGATGTTGGAGACCAGCGCGCCGGCGGCCCAGATCCGGTAGTTGCGCACCGCGAGGGAGGCGAACGTCGGCCCGACGGCGGCCCTCGAGGCCCTGCGGGCGACGGTGAGGGGGCTCATCGCTCCGCCAGCGCGGTCAGCAGGGCGGCGGCCTCGGCGAGGGTGGCGCGCTGGGAGGGCTCGAGCTCGGCGAGGCGGGCGGCCAGCCAGCCGGAGCGGGCGCGGCGGGTGTCGGCGAGGTGGTGGCGCCCGGCGTCGGTGAGGTCCACGAGCGCGCGGCGGCCGTCGTCGGGGTCGCCGGCGCGCACCACGAGGCCCGACGAGGCCAGGCAGGCGACGGTGCGCGTCATGGACGGCGGGCTGACCCGCTCGTGCTCGGCGAGCGCGCTGGGGCTGGACGGGCCGCGGCGGTCGAGCACGGCGAGGACGGCGTACTGGCCGTCGGTGATGTCCTCGCTGCTGCGCTCGCGGCGCAGCCGGCGCGAGGCGCGGGCCACGGCGACGCGCAGCGCGTCAGCGTCGAGGGAGGTGTCGGTGGTGTCGGTGTCGAGGGAGATGACCGTGGGCGATGACGCAACGTCAACGACGGCGGGCGAGGAGGGACGTGGTGGAGCGGTGTTCAGCGCGAATCCTGTGGGGTCTCGTGACGGTCAGTTGCTTAGCGATGCTAACCGACTGACCTCCGGCGGTGTTCCCCGGGCTCGGGTTGGGCCGGACGGGCGACGGCTGATCGGGTGACGGCCGGACCGGGTCCCGACGACGACGCCCGCACGGGAGCCGGCGGTGCCGCGGTGATCGGCGCACCGCCACGGCGGCCACGATCGTGAGCACCCGTCACCGGGCCCGGGCGCCCGTGGACGACGGCGGGGGTGGGAGCCGGAGTGGATCTAGCGTGCGGCCCGTCCTCGATGCCGCTCCCCCGGAGAACCATGCGAACCGTCCTCGACACGCCTCCCTCCGTCGTCCGGCGGCGAGCCCGCGCAGCGCTGGTGACGGCGCTCGCCGCTGCCGGGAGCCTCGCGCTGGTGGTCACGGGGCTGGTGACGCTGACCGCCCCCGAGGCGGGCGCGGCCGGCCAGGCGGCCGGTGCGGTGGGCGGCCAGATGTGCGGCGAGATCGATGCCGCACCGGTCAGCGGCGGCGCCTACACCGTGCAGAACAACCGCTACGGCGTCCCCGACGGCCAGTGCGTCACCGCCAGGGACGGTGGCTTCACCGTGGACCAGGCCGACGGCGCCATCGCCCCGGGCGGAGCGCCGAAGTCCTACCCGTCGCTGGTGGCCGGCTGCCACTGGGGCCGGTGCAGCGACGCCCCCGGCCTCCCCGTGCGGGCCTCGGAGATCGGGGACGCGCGCACCGCCGTCTCCATCACGCGCGCGCCCGGCAGCTGGAACGCCGCCTACGACATCTGGTTCGCTCCCACCCCGGAACCGCAGGGCCAGAACGACGGCACGGAGCTGATGATCTGGATCGACGGCGAGAACGCCCCGGACCCCATCGGCGACGTCGTCGGGACCGTCACCATCGCCGGGGCGACGTGGGACGTGTGGCAGGGCGACATGGGCTGGAACGTCATCAGCTTCGTCCACCAGCAGGGAGCGACGTCGGTGGACCTGCCGCTGGAGCCGTTCGTGCGCGAGGCGGTCGAGCGCGGCGCCACCGAGCCGGGGTGGTGGATGACCAGCGTGCAGTTCGGCTTCGAGCCGTGGTCCGGCGGCGAGGGGCTGGCCGCCGACGGCTTCTCGTGGACCCCCGCGAGCGGCGCCGCGCCGGTGGACGATGGCGCGGGAGCCAGCCCGACGGTGCAGCCAGCCGGCGAGGTGCGTCCGGACGTCGAGGTGGCTCCGGACGTCGAGGTGGCTGACGGTCGCGGGCTCAACGACCCTGCTCTCGACGATCCGACGCCCAGCGGCCCCCTCGCACCCGCGCCCACAGCCGACGCGCTCGAGCTCGACGACGCAGCGCCGGGCGGAGCGATCGTCCGCCAGGACGCGAGCGGCCGCTGCCTCGACGCCCGGGGCAGCGGCGAGCCCGGCGATCCGGAGGTGGCCCTGTGGGACTGCGACGCCTCGCAGACGTGGAGCCTGGACGCCGGCGGCGACCTCCAGCACGACGGCACGGGGACGTGCCTCGGGCCGGTCGACGGCGACACAGCCGTCGGGACGCCCGTCCAGCTCCAGGTCTGCGACCGCCTGATCGTCCAGGAGTGGGTGCGTGACGGCGACGAGCTCGTCAATGCCGCGTCCGGCCTGTGCCTCGCGGTGGAGCCGGGCGCGACCACCAACGGCACCCCGATCTCCCTGGGGCGGTGCGCGGCCTGACCCGCTCCGAGGACGCCTCGATCACCCCCGGGTTCCAGCACCTCCCGTTCGGGGCCCTGCCGTCACGTGCTCACGCACGCTCGGAGAACGACGTCGCCGTCACCCCGGGCCACCCGCCTCGCTGGGTCAGCTCGGCGTGATGATGACCTTCAGCGCAGAGTTGGCGGCAGCGTTCTCGAACACGTCGTACGCCTCGTCCATCTGGTCGAAGGTGAAGGTGTGCGTGCCCATCTTCTCGGCCGGGATACGACCGCTGCTCACCATCTTCATCAAGGTGGGGATGGAGCTGGTGTCCAGCAGCCCCATCGTCAGGGTGAGGTTCTGGATCCACAGGTCCTGCATCGGCAGCTCCACGGGAGAGCCGTGGACGCCGACGTTGGCGATGGTTCCGCCGGGTCGGACCACCTTGATCGCGATGAGCAGCGTCTCCGGGTACCCGACGGCCTCGATCGACACGTCGACGCCGAGCCCGTCGGTCAGTGCGAGCACGTCCGCGACGGCGCTGGGGCCGACCTCCACCGTGTCGGTCGCCCCGAGCTCGAGCGCCCTCTCGAGCCGGAAGCGTCGGAGTCGACGGCGATGACCTTCGACGCCCCCCACAACCCGGTCGTGAGGATGGCCGAGAGCCCCACGGCCCCGGCCCCGATGACGGCGACGGTGTGACCTGGCCGCACCCTGCCTGCCAGAACGCCCACCTCATAGGCCGTCGGCAGCGAGTCGGCGAGAAAGATCGTCTGCTCGTTGGTGACCGAGTCCGGTATGGCGTGCAGCGAGGTGTCGGCATAGGGCACCCGGACGAGCTCTGCCTGCGTGCCGTCGATGAGGTGGCCGAAGATCCAGCCGATACCACCGACGGTCTGGCAGTGCGAGGCCATTCCCTTCAGGCAGTACTCGCAGCGCCCGCACCTGGTCACCGCAGGGACCAGGACGCGGTCGCCGACCGCGAACCCCTTCACCGAGCCTCCGATCTCGGTGATGGTCCCGACTGCCTCGTGACCGAGGATCCTTCCCTCGGTGACGGCGGGGACGTCACCCTGCAGGATGTGCAGGTCGGTGCCGCAGATGGTGGTCGTCTCCACCCGGACGACGACGTCGGTCGAGTCCTGGACCGACGCGTCCGGCACGTCCTCCCAGGCCTTGTGACCAGCTCCGTGATAGACGAGCGCCTTCACCACAACCTCCATCGGTCGTCGACGATCCCGCAGGGCCGTGGCCCCTCGGACGGTGATCTCGACAGCACGCTAGGCCCAGACGATCATCAGTGTCGAAGAGCGGATCGAGCGAGGCTCTCCCGCCGGGCCGGGCCGGGCCGAGCTCGGGCTCCGAAGCAGCGAGCCGAGGCTCCGACGACCAGCTACGAGCCGAGAGCCTCGGACACCAGCGCCGCCAGCGCAGCGGCCTCGTCGCTGCGGTCCAGCGCCGCGAGCACCTCCGCGAGCACGTGGCTCCGGCCCCAGCCGTCCGCGGCAGCGGCCAGGGCGCAGGCCAGCGAGGCGAGACCGTCGGCGTGCACCACGCCGCCCTCGACCCACCACCCGACGCGCTCGGTGGTGCCGGCCACGTCGACGCTCAAGGCCTCGTGCTCCACCCACGTCGGGGAGCAGCCGTCGAGGCTCTCGCACACCAGCAGCGGCACCTCGCGCCTGCGGCCGGTCGACGTGACGCGTGCCCCGTGACCGCGCTCCGAGGCCAGGTCGACGTCGAGGACGTCAGCGAGCGCCACGGCGTCGGCACTGCCCACGACGAGGCGCGGGCCGAGCGAGACCACCTGCAACCAGCGCGGGTCGTCGACCACGACCACCGCGTCCGCGTCGACGACCACCGGGGGCCCGCCAGCCGGGTCGAGGGCGACCAGACGGTCCGGCGGGTCAAGAGTGAGGCCGTCGCGGGCGGCGTCGGCGAGCGCCGCCCAGAGGCCGAGCAGGCCCGGGACGCCCACCCCCGCGCAGAGCGAGCGGTCCAGCACCTGGCCCCACGCACCGGCAGGTACCTGGTCCCAGCCGCGCACCGTGCCCAGAGCGCGGCGCAGGGCCGGGTCGGCCGCCGCCACGGCCGCGTCGGGCTCGCCGAGCACCCGGCGCAGCGCGTCGGGGGCGTCGGGGTCGGCGCGGGCCGCGACGTCGAGGTCGCGCCCGAGCCACCACGCCGCGTGGCTGGGAGCGGACGAGGCGACGCCGCCGGTGACGACGCGGACGGGTTCGAGCACCGCAGCGCGCAGGACCGTGTCGGCGGCGAGCAGGGCCAGGAGCTCGAAGCTCCGCTCGGGCAGCACGAGGTCGAGGTCGCGCACGAGCACCACGTCGGCGAGCGCACCGCCGTCGGGGAAGGCCTCCTCGAGCCACTCCTCGCCCCCGTCGACGTCGAGCAGGGCGTCCGGCGGGTCGTCGGCGTCGACCTCGCCGAGGCGCAGCAC
>JBBSRD010000189.1:0-6239 GCA_038243415.1 Actinomycetales bacterium
GCGCCGCCCGCCGCGTCGGGCGTGGGATCGGCCACGGCGAAGACCACCCGTGCGACGCCGGCGCCCCGCAGCGCGGCGGTGCACGGGCCGGTGCGCCCGGTGTGGGAGCACGGTTCCAGGGTGACGATGGCGGTGCCGCCCCGCGCCCGCTCGCCGGCGCCGCGCAGCGCGACGACCTCGGCGTGGGGGCCGCCGGGGCGCTCGTGCCAGCCCTCGCCGACCACCGCGCCGTCGGCGCCCAGCACCACGCAGCCCACCGCCGGGTTGGGGGAGACCGTGCGCAGGCCGTAGGCGGCGAGCTCGACGGCGCGCGCCAGGGCCCGCTGCTCCGGCTCGCTGGGCTCGTACTGGTCCGGTTCGGGCCCGCCCACCTGGCCGCTCACCCCGTCGCTCATGACGCGACGCTCACAGCGCGGCCACCACGTGGTCGACGCAGGCGACGAGCGCGCTCACGTCGTCGGGGTCCACCGCCGCGAACATCCCGATGCGCAGCTGGTTGCGGGCGAGCGCCCGGTACGGCTCGACGTCGACGACGCCGTGGGCGCGCAGCACCGAGCGCACCCTCGCGGCGTCCACCGCGTCGTCGAGGTCGATGGTGGCGACCACGTCGGAGCGCAGCGCCGCCTCGGCGACGAAGGGCTGCGCGTAGCCGCTCGCCTCGGCCCAGGCGTAGACCCGCCGGGCCGACTCCGCGGTGCGCGCCGACGCCCACGCCAGCCCGCCCCGGCCGTTGATCCAGTCCAGCTGCTCGGCCAGCAGGACCAGCGTCGCCAGCGCCGGGGTGTTGTAGGTCTGCGCCTTGCGGGACGCGGCGATGGCGGTGGGCAGGTCGAGGCTGGCCGGCACCCAGCGGCTGCCCGCCAGGGCGTGGGCGCGATCGACCGCCGCGGGGGAGAGGACGGCGAGCCACAGCCCCCCGTCGGAGCCGAGGTTCTTCTGCGGGGCGAAGTAGTAGGCGTCGCTCTCCCGCAGGTCGACGGGCAGGCCGCCGGCCGCGGAGGTCGCGTCCACGAGCACCAGGGCGCCGTCGTCCGCGCCGTCCACCCGGCGCACCGGCAGGGCCACCCCGGTGGAGGTCTCGTTCTGCGGCCAGCAGTAGGCGTCGACCCCGCCCACGGCGACGGGTCGGCTCGCCGAGCCCGGGTCGGCCCGGCGGACGTCCGGGTGGCTGAGGAACGGGGCGCGCGTCGTCGCCGTGGCGAAGCGCTCGCTGAACTCCCCGTGGACCAGGTGCTGGCTGCGCTCCCGGACGAGGTTGAGGGCGGCGACGTCCCAGAAGGCCGTGGACCCGCCGTTGCCGAGGACCACCTCGTAGCCGTCGGGGGCGCCGAGCAGCTGGGCGACGCCGGCCTGCACGCGGCGCACCAGGTCCAGGACCGGTGGCTGGCGGTGGCTGGTGCCGAGCACGGAGGGGTTGGCAGCCACCAGCGCCTCGAGCTGCGCGGGCCGCACCCGGGCGGGCCCTGAGCCGAAGCGTCCGTCGCGGGGCAGCAGGGACGGCGGGATCCTCACGTCGGGCACCTCGATCACGGGCCCATGGTGGCAGGAGGGCGCGTCGGCGTCCTTGTGCCGGTGGCGCAGCGCGCCCTAGCGTGACCGCCATGGACGAGCCCACCCGCGCGACCCGCGCCGGCGCCACCCAGGCTCCGGTCGCCGACGCCCGCGTCGCCTACTCCGCCCTCATCGACGACGGCGGGCTGCTCGAGGACGACCTCGCCGCCAGCCCCCTGGAGCAGCTGGCCCGCTGGTACGACGAGGTGTCCGCCTCAGGCGCCGTCACCGAGCCGAACGCCATGGTGCTCGCCACCGTGGACGCCGACGGGCTGCCCGACGCCCGGACCGTGCTGATGAAGGGCCTCGACGCGCGCGGCCTGTCCTTCTACACCCACCACACCTCGGCGAAGGGCCGCCAGCTGCTGGCCACGCCGGCCGCCGCGGCGGTGCTGCCCTGGCACGCGGTGCAGCGCACCGTGCGGGTGCGCGGGCCCGTCCAGCGGATCGACGACGAGGAGGTCGCGGCCTACTTCGCCTCGCGGCCGTACGGCTCGCGGATCGGGGCCCACGCCTCCCACCAGTCCTCCGTCGTGGACGGGCGCGAGCCGCTCGAGACGGCGTACGAGCGGGCGGCGGCCCACTGGCCCGACGACGGTCGCACCGTCCCGGTCCCCGGCTCCTGGGGCGGGTACCTGCTGGCCCCGGTGGAGGTCGAGCTGTGGGTCGGCCGGGCCTCGCGCCTGCACGACCGGCTGGTGTACCTGCCCACCAGCGACGCCGCCGACACCGACCCCCACCGCCCGCCGGCGCTGGACGATGCGGCCGCCTGGCGCGTCGTGCGTCGTCAGCCTTGACCCAGCGTCCCAGCCCCTCCTCTCCGCATCTCGCGCGCGAGCTGCAGCCCCGCGGAGGCGCCGAGCAGCATCGTGCGCGCGAATCGCGGAGGTCGGGTCGGTGGGGGGTGTCGGCGAGCGCACGGAGCTGCAGGGCCGGTGGGAGGGATCACGCAGATACCTGTGGACGCGGAGCCGGAGCCGTCGTAGCGTCTGAGGCACACAAGGGAGGAGGTGGTCCGAACATTGAGTGACATTCGGATGTGTGAGGTGGCTGCCCGCTAGTCGTCACGACAGCGGCATCACCGGACGGCCAGTGAATCCACGGCAGTCACCGGAGCCCGCAGGGGTCGCGCCTCGTCCAGCGCGACGTCCCCTCCACGGAGGGGAGCCTGCGGGCTCTTCACTGTCCGGACGCTCTTCCGTGCGGCACACTCCCAGCGTGCGGCTCGGCGCGGTGCTCGCCGACCTCACCCCGCTGCGCACGAGCCCCGCCTTCCGGCGGCTGTGGGCCGGGTACTCCCTGGCCGCGGTGGGCACCGCCTTCGGCTACACCGCGGTGGCGCTGCAGGCGTTCGACCTCACCGGCTCCTCCGCCGCCGTCGGCCTCGTGGGCCTCGCCGGGCTCGGGCCGCTGGTGGTCATGGGCCTGTGGGGCGGCACGCTGTCCGACGTCCACGACCGCCGCACCGTCGCGCTGACCTCGGGGGTGGTGCTGTGGCTGACCGCGATCGGGCTCGCGCTGCAGGCGTGGCTCGGCATCGGGTCCCTCGCGCTGGTGCTCGTCCTCGTGGGGGTCCAGGCCGGCGGCCAGGGCGTGAACGCTCCCGCCCGCAGCGCCATGGTGCCCCGGCTGCTGGAGCCCGCCCTGCTCCCGGCGGCCAACGCCCTGCAGGGGGCCAGCCAGAACCTCGCCACGATCGTCGGGCCGCTGCTGGCCGGGCTGCTCGTCGCGCGGTTCGGGGTCGCTCCGGCGCTGACCGTCGACGCCGTCGTGCTGGGCGTCGCGCTCGTGCTGCTCGCGGGCCTGCCGCGCATCCCTCCGCTCGAGGCACCCACGACACGGGCCGGCTGGTCGGCGCTCGTGGCCGGCGCGCGCCTGCTGAGGGGCTGGCCCACCGTCCGGATGACCTTCGTGCTCGACGTCGTGGCGATGCTCACCAGCTGGCCCAGGGCGCTCTTCCCCGCTGTCGGGCTGCTGGTGCTCGGCGGTGGCGCCGAGACCGCTGGCGCCCTGCTCGCCGCGTTCGCGGCCGGGTCGCTGGCGACCACCGTGCTGTCCGGCGGGGTTGGCGGGGTGCGCCACCACGGACGCGCCATCACGCTGTCGATCATGGCGTGGGGGGCGTGCATCGCCGTCTTCGGCGTGGTGCTCGCGCTCGCCCCGCCGCTCGCGGACCCCTCGATGACCACGGCCAGGAACGAGGACGGCCTCCCGTGGGGCTCACCGTTCCTGTGGGGCGCGATGCTCGCGCTCGCCGGGGCGGGGGCCTCGGACGCGATGAGCGCGATCTTCCGGCAGTCGGTGCTGCAGTCCGCCACCCCCGACGGTCAGCGCGGGCTGCTGGGCGGGGTGTTCATCGTCGTGGTCGCGGGCGGGCCCCGGCTGGGGGAGGCGGTGTCCGGGGTGCTGGCCGCGCGGTTCGGCGAGGCGATCGTCCCGATCGTGGGCGGGCTGGTGTGCATCGCCGTCGTGGCCGTGCTCGTCCGCCGGGCACGAGGCTTCTGGGACTACGACGCCCGCCACCCGGTGCCCTGAGCAGCGGGAGCGGCAGCCTCACCGCAGGAGGATGGCCAGGACCTCCGGGGCGGTGAAGGCCCGGTTGTCAGCGCCCTCACCGTACTGAGCGAGCACGCCGACACCGACGAGCTGCTGGACAAGACCGTTGGCGCGGGCGTACGTGACGCCGAGGTGACGCTCCACCTGAGCCACGGTGAAGATCGGCTGTCCCAGGGCGTAGTCGACCAGCTGTATCGCCGTCTGCGCGCGCAGCCCGGCGGCGCGGACGGCGACCTTGAGCGACTCTTGGACCTTCAGCAGGTCCATGAGCGACCGCTGGGTGTCCCGTGCGGACGCCGCGAGGCCGTCAGCGAAGAAGCGGATCCATCCGTCCCAGTCGCCGCGGGTGCTGACGCCGAGCAGTCTGTCGTAGTACTCGCCCCGACGAGCCTCGAACCAGGGCGAGACCGTGAGGGTCGGCTCGACCAGCGTGCCGCTGATCATCAGGTGCAGGACGACCAGCAGCCGTCCTAGGCGCCCGTTCCCGTCGTTGAAGGGCTGCAGCGTCTCGAACTGGTAGTGCGCCATGCCGGCCGCGACCACAGGGTCGATCTCGTCACCGTGGTCGCTCATCACCCAGTCGACGACATCACGCACCTGGCGGTCCAGCTCGACTCCTGGCGGCCGGGGGACGAGGCGAGCGTCCTGGACACGGGCTCCCTGGCTCCGACCGGTGGCGACCTGGATCTCACGGATCCGGCCAGCCTGGTCGGTGTCGGCCGTCGTCCCACGGACGAGCCGGCTGTGGAGGTCGGTCAGGAGCCCGAGCGTCAGCGGCCTGCCATCGGTCATCCAGCCGAATGCGTGGTCCGCGGCGCGCACATAGTTCAGCACCTCGCCGAGGCTGCCGCCCGAGGTCTCGTCATCGTCGGCAGCCAGGACCTGCTCCAACGGGGCGAACGTGCCCTCCAGCGCAGAGGTGCTCTGCGCCTCCCGTCGGAGCGTCGGGCGCCGGAGCAGTCTGGGGTTCGGCAGCTGGGCCGCCGAGCTGTCAAGGGCCGCAAGAGCTGCTCGCGTGCTGCACACGGCGTTGAAGGTCGGGTCGTGAGGGCTGGGCTGAACGTGGTCAAGGGGGCGGGGACGAACGCCTCGTGCTCCCACGGCCCGAACCGAAGATCCGTGCCCGTGATCCGCACGAGCGATCCTGTCGGGCTTGAGCGGAAGAGCTCGAGGTCCACAATGAAACACCACAGGGCCAAAACTTGTGTTTGGTGGCCGTTCCAGGGCTCAAATGCAACTCTGGCCGTTCTCAGCCTTTCCCAGCCTTTCTCAGCCGTTCCTGACGATCAGGCGGAGCGCCTACTTCCCGCGCGCCTCCGCGTAGCGGTCCAGGGCCTCGACGCGCTCCTCCTTGTGGTCCACGACGGGACGGGGGTAGCCGTGCTCGTAGCCGTCCGGCGCGTCCCAGGGGGTGTGCGCGGCCTTGCCGGTCAGGTGCGCCAGCTCGGGGACGTACCTGCGGACGTACGCGCCGTCGGGGTCGAACTTCTGGCCCTGCGTGATGGGGTTGAACACCCGGAAGAACGGCGACGCGTCCGTGCCCGTCCCGGCGGTCCACTGCCACCCGTGGCTGTTGCTCGCCAGGTCGCCGTCGCGCAGCGCGGTCATGAAGTGGCGCGCCCCCACCGGCCAGTCCACGTGCAGGTCCTTGACGAGGAAGCTCGCCACCACCATCCGCAGCCGGTTGTGCACCCAGCCCTCGGCGGCCAGCTGGCGCATCCCGGCGTCGACGAACGGGAAGCCGGTGCGCCCGGCCTTCCAGGCCTCGACGAGCTCGTCCGTGGCGCTGCCGGAGTCGAAGCGCATGCCCTTGAGCTCGGGGCGGTAGTACTCGCGGGCGGTCTCGGGGCGGTGCCAGAGCACGTCGGCGTAGAACTCCCGCCAGACCAGCTCGGTGCGGAAGGTCCGCGCGCCGGCCGACGTGCGTCCGCGCAGCGCCTCGATGAGGGTCCGCGGGTGGACCTCGCCGTACTTCAGGTGCGCGGAGAGCTGGGAGGTGCCGGGCCGGTCGGGGCGGGCGCGGTCACCGTCGTACTCGTCGACGGTGTCCAGGAACTCCGCGAAACGCTCGTGGGCGGCGGCCTCGCCGACGTCGGGCAGGGTCACCGTGCCGAGCTCCGGGTCCTCGGGGA
>JBBSRD010000190.1:0-6233 GCA_038243415.1 Actinomycetales bacterium
CCGCGGGCCAGGAGCTTCGCGACGCCGCGCTCACCGATCCGCTTGTAGCTCATCGTCTCGACCTCGAGGCCGGGCACGACGGCCTTGACGGTCACCACGTCGCCGCGGGTGAACTCGGAGAAGAGCACGTCCATGCCCTCGTCGGCGAGCCGCGAGACGACGAGCTCGAGCCCTGCCTCGGGGGTGTCCACGGGCGTCGAGGGGAGGTCGGTGAAGGCGACGGTGGAGCGCTGGGAGAGCACGGTGGGCTTGAGCAGCTCCACCATCTGCGCGGTGGAGAGCTTCCCCCAGGCCAGCATCGTCTCCATGGCCCGCGGCTCCTCGATGCCGTGGTCGCCGCTGGCGTCCCCGCCCTCGTAGGAGGCGATGAAGCGGTCCATGTAGCCCTCGGGGGCGATCTTGCGCACCGCGTCGAGCGAGCCGTGCATGAAGATCTTGCGCGCCCGCGCCGACGCGTACTCGAGGAGCGCCTTGCGCACCGCGCGCTGGGCGTCGGGGTGGGCGGCCTCGCCGCAGGCCGACGCGGCGATCGGCACGTCGTCGTCGAGGCCGTCGCGGGCGATGCCCACGCAGTAGACGTCGGGGATGCCGAGCTGGGTGGTGGCGAGCTTGACGATGGGGTCGATGCCGCAGGACCGCAGCCGCTCCAGGGTCTCCAGGGCCGCCGGGTCGGTGAGGCCCTCGAGGTCGATGACGACGCCGGCGTCCATGGCCCGGAAGGTGGTGCCGTTGCCGTCGCGCTGCAGCAGCTCGCCGAGGGCGTGGCCGAGCGCCTGCTCCCGGGAGAGGCCGGCGCCCTGGCCGTTGGTGATCGGGGTGACGATCCACCCGCCGGCAGGCGGCCCCCCGGGCAGCTCGCCGTCGTGGGAGCCCACGAACTCGGCGGGGACCCACACCCGGGCCCCGTCGCGCAGCCGGGTCATGGGCAGCCACTGCAGGACACGCTCCGAGGTGTAGTCGCTGCCGGCCTCCAGGGCGAGGGTGAGCGGGTCCGCGACGGCGTCGGCGCCGTGCTCGGCGACCAGCTCGTCGTAGGAGGCCGCGGGGCGTTCGCCGTCGCCCGCCGCGAGGGTGCCGAGCGCTGACTCCGCGCACTCCCCCCAGGCGCTGGTGCGGGCGTCGTCGCGCGTGGGGCCGTAGCCGATGCCGCCGGCCGCGCCCGCCTTGCGCACGCTGGCGTCCTCGTCCATGCGGCGCATCACCGACCAGACCGGCACCCCGACCCGGTCGAGGAGGTCGAGGGCGAACTCCTCCGTCTCACCGCCGGGGAGGTCGCGGGAGTACACCTGCCAGGGGAGGAGGTCGGTGGTGACGCTGTCAGCGGTCGTCTGGCTCATCGGGGTCCTCCGGTGGCGGTCATCAGCAGGTCGAGGTGGTGCAGGTCGCGCTCGGGGCTCGAGGGCCAGGCGCGCTCCCCCCGCCGCGCGGCGGCGTAGTGGGCCACCATCTGAGCGAAGGGTGAGGTGACGGTGTCGAAGGGGACGTCCCTCGGAGGCCCTCCCTGGGCGTCGTGGACGGTGAGGGTGCCGCCGGGGGTCTGGCCCATGGTGTTGACCGCCACCGCCATGGCCTTGGTGCCGATCACCTCCAGGCGCCGGCGCGGCAGCGCGTCGGGGGTGTTGTAGCTGACGTGCAGGTCCAGCAGCACGTCGCCCGACGTCCGCCCGGCCAGCACGGCGCCGTCGTCGACGGCGTAGTCGTGCACCCGGCGCTGGCGCAGGGCGACCACCTCGTCGACGTCGTCCCCGCCGAGCAGCACCCCGGTGAGGTCCAGACCGTGCGGCGCGAGGTCCACCAGGGCCCCGCCGCCGGCGCGGGCGGGGTCGGCCCGCCAGTTGTCATACCCCTCCGGCGAGGTGTCCGGGCGCCACCCGGGGTCGGTCCAGCACCCGTAGGCGATGCGCACCGCGGTGATCGTGCCCAGCTCGCCTGCGGCGATCATGGCGGCGAGGGCCACGTGCGCGGGGTGGTGGCGCTGGTCGAACGCGGTGGCGTACCCGACGCCGGCCTGGGCGCAGGCCGCGACCATGGCGCGCGCGTCGGCCAGGGTGGTGGCCATCGGCTTCTCGCAGAGCACCGGGATCCCCGAGCCAGCCGCGAGCTCCACCAGCTGGCGGTGCAGGTGGTTGGGGGCGGCGACGTAGACGGCGTCCAGGCCCGCCGCCGTAAACGTCGCCGGGTCGTCCGTGCTGACGCCGGGCTGGCCGCCGCCAGCCGCGACGACCGCTGCCGCGAGGGTGTCGCGGGCCGCCGGCGCGGGGTCCAGCAGCGCCACGACCTGCGAGGAGGGGTCGGCGGCGAGCGCCGGCGCGACGTGGTCGCGCGCCACCCACCCGCAGCCGGCCACGCCCCAGCGCAGCCGGCCCGCGCCGGTTGACGGGATGCCGACGGCCGGGTCGACGTCCGGGTCGGCGGCCGGTCCCGAGGCGGTCCCGGCGCTCACGAGAGCCCCGCCGCGTCGAGCACCGCGAGCTGGAGGCGCTGCTCGGGGCCCACGTGCACGAGGTCGAGATCCTCCAGCGCCTGCGGCGCGGTGAACGCCGCCGCCCGCGCGTGGTGGTGCACCTGGAGGACGCGGTCGAGGGCGTCGGCGGCGTGGAAGGTCCGCGAGAGCGGGTCCTCCGTGCCGGTGCGCAGCGCCAGCAGCGGGCGCAGCCGTGCGACGAGCGATCCGGGAAGCTGGGCCAGCGCCCGCTCTTGATAGGTCTCCTCGACCCGGTGGCGCAGGTCGCCCAGGAGCACGTCGCCGGCGAACCCGGCGTCGGGCAGCTCGGCGTTGTGCAGGTGGTGGGCGAGCCCCATGAGGAACGCCCGACCGGGGTCCGCGCCGAACGCGGGCGCCAGCAGCGCGGCGTAGACGGCCACCGTTGCGCAGTGGTCGCCGTGGCTCTCCGGCGGCTCGACGATGATCCGGCGCCGGCCGGGCGCGGTGGCCCCGGCCCGCGGCTGGACGGACAGGAGCCCGACGAAGGCCGGCGCCGCGACGAGGTCGCCCCACGGGGTGCGAGCACCGAGCCCGGCCCGCCACCACCGGCCGGAGCCCAGCTGGGCCAGCGGGTCGGCGACGTCGTCGGCGGCGCTGGTCAGCGCCACCACGGCCGCGCCGCGCTCGGCGTCGCCGCCGGTCAGCGCCTCGACGTCCACGCCGGCGAGGCGCACGGCTGCGAGCGCGCCGGCCACCTCGGCGGTCGCCACCTCGTCGACGGGCGCGCCGGCGACGAGGAGCGACCAGGACCGGACGAAGGACTGCTCGGTGAGCGAGCCCTCACGCCCGGCCACCCGCAGCCGCTTGGCATCGGCGACCTGGGCGAGGAGCTCGACCAGACCACCGGCCAGCGACCGCGCCAGCGCCTCGGGGACGGCGTCGACCGTCGTCGGGGTGCTCACCGGGCGTCGGCCTTCGCGACAGCCTCCTGCGCGGTGAGGTCGACGTCGACGGGGGCGCCGCCGACACCGTGGACGCCGTGGCTGTCACCGCGCCCGGAGACGCCCATCCAGTCGAGGAGGGTCTGCTCCTGGACCAGCAGGGCGTTCTCGACGAGCTCCCCCGCCGGCGTCATGGGCGCCTTGAAGAAGTACCCGAGCTGCGACTGGATGCCACCCTCCCCGCGCTGCTGGGCGAGGTCGGTGAGGCGGGCCAGCTCGATGATGAGGGGCGCGGCCAGGATGGAGTCGCGGGCGAGGAAGTCCACCTTCATCTGCATCTTCTGGCCGAGGAACCCGGTGATGTCGATGTTGTCCCAGGCCTCCTTGGCGTCGCCGCGGGGGCGGTAGTAGTCGATGCGCACGAGGTGGTCCTCGACGGGGTAGCCGAGGATCGAGTCGAGGACGGCGCCCTTGGTGTTGATCTTCGAGGCCAGGCTGTCCGGGTCGTCCAGGGCCTGCCCGTCGCGGTTGCCGAGGATGTTGGTGGAGTACCAGCCGTCCACCTTGAGCGCACGGGAGCGGAACATCGGCGCGAGCACCGTCTTGAGCATCGTCTGGCCGGTCTTGCCGTCCTTGCCGGACACCGGGACGCCGCGCTGGTCGGCGAGGGTGACCAGCGCCGGGACGTCCGCGGCCAGGCTGGGGGTGAAGTTGACGTAGCCGGCGCCCTCCATGATGGCGGCGTAGGCGTAGACCATGGCGGGGCCGATGGCCGGGTCGTTCGCGTCGAGCCCCTTCTCGAAGGACTCGGGGCTCTGCAGCGCCGGCTCGTCCATGCTGGGCCAGCGCTCGGTGGAGGCGAGGTGGACCACGACGAGGCCGTCGAGGTCCTTCTCCTCGCGGAAGCGGCGCAGGTCGGCGCGGATCACCTCGGACTGGGCGCGCAGGCCCTCGGCCACGACCACGTTGGCGCCGGTAACCTTGCGGCAGAAGTCCTCGCTGCCGGCCGCGGCCCAGGGGGTGATCGCCTCGAGGGAGGAGCTGACGGCCTCGAGCTGGTCGCGGTCGAGCACCCCGTGGACGGCGGCGGCCTTGGCGAGGGAGTCCCCCGAGAGGTCCCAGCCGCCGAAGACCAGGTCGGTGTAGTCGGCGAGGCCGTCGACGCTGTTGCCGAGCTCGGCGAACGGCAGGCCCTCGAGGCCGCCGGCGCCCATGCGGAGCAGCTCGACGCCGGCGACGGCGGTCGTGGCGACCGCCCCGCCAAGGCCGACGACGGCGACCCCGACGGAGCGCTTGGACGAGCCGTCAGCGCCAGCAGGGCTGTCGGTGATGACGGTGGGCGTGGTGGATGACGACACGGTGATCCTCCTGAGGAACGGGTGGGCGCGGACAGCGCTCTCGACGCGCCGGAGGCTCTTCTTCTGGAGAGAACCGCTGTGGTGCGCAGAGTGCGACCGTATGAGCGCTTTCGGTGATCGGCCACCCGAGACCACTGCCAACTGACGACGTGACGGAGGTCATGGACACGGGAACCTCCGTCACGCAGAGGGAGTTCACTCCCCCGACGCCGCCGCCGCGGGGGTGCGTGCGGCGCGGCGGCCCGGCAGCACCGAGGCCAGCAGCCCGGCGAGGACCGCGATCCCCAGCACCGCCAGGAGCGAGCCCCACGGCAGGTCGAGCCGGACGTCCCCGACCTCGCCGAGGAGCACGACCGTGCTCGCCCAGCCGTAGCCGACGCCGAGGACCACGCCCACCAGGGCGCCCACGCCGGCGATCAGCGCACCCTCGACGGCGAGCATCCCGCGCAGCTGCCCGCGGGTGAGGCCGAGCGCCCGCAGCAGCGCCGACTCCCTGGTCCGCTCGACCACCGACAGGGACAGCGTGTTGGCCACGCCGATGAAGGCGATGAGCACCGCGACGGCCAGCAGGCCCACCACGACGGAGAGCAGGGCGGTGATGACCCTGTCGTAGGCGGCCCGCTGGACCGCCGCCCCGGAGACCGGGACGGCGTCGGCAGCGGAGCCGGGGTCGGTGGCGTCGGCGGGGGCGCCGTCGAGGCGGGCGCTGCCCTCGGCGACCGCGGTGCGGATCGCGTCGATCGAGACCGTCGCGTCGGTTCCGTCGTCGAGCCGGACCCACAGGGCTGCCAGCGGAGCCTGCGGACCAGCGCGTCGAGGTCGCCGGAGGTGACCAGGACCGTGCTGGTGCTCAGCGTCGTCACGGCCACCGTGGCAGTGAGCCGGCGACCCCCGGCAGCGAGCTCGATCTCCTTGCCGTCCTCGAGGCCCAGCACCCGCGCGAGGCCGTCGGGCACCAGCGCGGTGCCGGCGACCAGCCGGGCCGCCTCGTCGGGCACGGCCAGCACGCGGCCAGCCTCCTGCGGGTCGATGCCGCGGACGGGCACCGCGAGGCTGCCCCCGGGTGCGTCCGCCAGGGCGGTGACGCCGCGCAGCGGTGCGACCGCGGCCACGCCGCCGGCGCCCGTCACGGCGTCCTGCGCCCCGGAGGGCAGGGCAGCCGGCTGCTCGGGCGCCTCGTCGGACCCCGGGTCGGCCGGGGAGGTCGGCCCCTGGCTGGCGCCGACCTCGGCGTCGACGGGGAACGAGGAGTCCAGCGAGGAGGCCAGGGTGCGCTGGGTGCTCGCGGCTCCCACGACCACCAGGGAGACGAGGGTGACGCCGATCAGCAGCGCGGACGTCGTGGTGGTGGTGCGCCGGGAGTTGCGCACGGCGTTCACCACCGAGAGGCGTCCCGCGGCCCCACCGGTGCCGGCCACGAGCCGCCCGACGCCACCGACGAGGGCGGGGACGACGAAGACCGCGCCCACCAGCACCCCCAGGAAGGACACGGCGCCGCCGGCCAGCGCG
>JBBSRD010000191.1:0-6198 GCA_038243415.1 Actinomycetales bacterium
CTTCTTGGCACCCGCGCGAGCCTTGGGAGGCATACTTCTCCAGAATCTTGTGTGGTCAGTCAGTACTGGCGCGCTGTCGTGGCCAGGACCTTGGCGGTCTGCTTAGCGGGCCTTCTTCTTGCCGGCCACGGTCCGCTTGGGGCCCTTGCGGGTGCGGGCGGTCGTCTTGGTGCGCTGGCCGCGGACCGGCTGGCCGCGACGGTGACGGATGCCCTCGTAGCTGCCGATCTCGACCTTGCGGCGGATGTCGGCGGCCACCTCGCGGCGCAGGTCACCCTCGACCTTGAAGTGCGCCTCGATGTAGTCGCGGAGCTTGACCTGCTCCTCGTCACCCATGTCCTTGACGCGCAGATCACCGCTGATCCCGGTCTCGGAGAGGAGCTCGAGGGCGCGGGTGCGCCCCACCCCGTAGATGTAGGTGAGTGCGACCTCCAGGCGCTTGTCGCGCGGGAGGTCGACGCAGACGATGCGGGCCATGTGGTGGTTCCTTCACTGCTCGTCCGGAGGGTCGGGCCCCGCCGTCCCGGCTGCTGCCGGGCCCCGGCCTCCGGGCCGGGGGTGGGTGGACGGACGCTGTCCGTCCACCAGGCGACGCTGTGGTGCTCGAGGTCGGTGGTGCTGGTCCTGCGGGGTGACGGCTCGGCCGGGGCCGGGTCGATCAGCCCTGGCGCTGCTTGTGGCGCAGGTTGCTCTTGCAGATGATCATCACGCGGCCGTTGCGGCGGATGACCTTGCAGCTGTCGCAGATTCTCTTGACGCTGGGCTTGACCTTCATGGCTTCTCTCCGGGAGACCTGAGGGGGTGGGCAGGGGTGTGACCGGCGGCTCGAGGCCACCGGTCGATCACTTGTAGCGGTAGACGATGCGGCCGCGGGACAGGTCGTAGGGGCTGAGCTCCACCACGACCCGGTCCTCGGGGAGGATCCTGATGTAGTGCTGCCGCATCTTGCCGGAGATGTGCGCGAGGACCTTGTGCCCGTTGCTCAGCTCCACCCGGAACATCGCGTTCGGCAGGGCCTCGACGACCGCACCCTCGATCTCGATGACGCCGTCTTTCTTGGCCATGTCCTCCGCTTGTCCGGCCGGACCAGCAGCGCGGGGCGCACCTGGGCCGACCTCATCATCTTCATCATCGCGGACGCCGTCTCTCCCGATGGCTCACCGAGAACGGTGGTGACCAGCCGGAGGCGTCCTGCGCAGCCATCTAGGGCCGACCCTGCATCCTACGACACGCAGGGAGCGCTCGATGACGGCCGCCCAGGCAGCAGCAGCGGCCGGCGCCGGGGAGGGCCTGGCGCGACGCGGGTCGGGTCCTCGGCGGTCTCACTGCGGCGGCGTGACCGGGACGCCGCGCTCGCCCAGCTCGCGCTGCCCGCCGTCCACCGCGGTGAGGACCCAGAGACCCTCGTCGAGGAGCGCCACGGTGTGCTCGCTGTGGGCCGCGCGCGCACCGCTGCGCGTCACCACGGTCCAGCCGTCGTCCAGCTCGCTCGTGGCGGCGTCCCCGCGCACGACCCTCGGCTCGACGGCGAGGCACATGCCCGAGCGCAGACGCGGGCCCGCGGAGCGCGAGCGGTGGTTCAGCACCTCGGGCTCCTGGTGCATCTCCGTGCCGATCCCGTGACCGGTGTACCCCTCGACCACCTCGAGGAGCTCACCGCCCGGGCCGGGGGTGCCCTCAGCGCGGTCCTGGACGGCGATCCCCACGTCACCGAGGCGCCGGCCCGTCCACAGCGCAGCCACCCCGTCCCACAGGGCCGCCTCCGTCGTCGAGACCAGGTGGGCGTCCCCGGCGTCGGGCACGCCGACACCCTCTCGGGCCCCGAGCACCGTCGTGAACGCCGCGTCCCCGTGCCAGCCGTCGACGATCGCCCCGCAGTCGACGGACACGACGTCGCCGTCGCGCAGGACCCGGGGGCCGGGGATGCCGTGCACGACCTCCTCGTTCACCGAGACGCACACCACCCCGGGGAAGCCGTGGTAGCCGAGGAAGGAGGGGGTGGCGCCGGCGCCGGCGATCACCTCTGCGGCCACGGCGTCGAGATCGCTGGTGGTCACCCCCGGCGCGGCAGCCTCACGGACGCTCGCCAGGGCCTGCGCCACGACGAGACCGGCCCTGCGCATGACGCGCACCTGGTCGACGCTCTTCAACTGCACCCGCTGGCGGCTCACGCGACCACCTCAGCGCGAGGGAGGCGTCTTCGAGAGCGCGACGCCGATGCGGGCGCCCACCTCGTCGACGCCGCCCATGCCGTCAACGCTCACGAGCAGGCCGCGGCGCGAGTAGAGGTCCACCAGCGGAGCGGTCTGCTCCCGGTAGACCTCGAGGCGTCGACGCATGACGTCCTCGCTGTCGTCGCTGCGTCCCTGCTCCGCGGCGCGCAGCGTCAGGCGACCCACGATCTCCTCGGGGTCAGCGGTGATCTCGAGCACGATCTCCAGAGCGGCGTCGCCCTCCGCGAGGATCTCGTCGAGGCGGTCCACCTGCGCTGCGGTGCGCGGGTAGCCGTCGAGGATGAATCCGGCCCTGGCGTCCGCCTGCCCGAGGCGGTCGGCGACCATCGCGTTGGTGACGTCGTCGGGGACGTACTCCCCCGCGTCCATGTACCGCTTGGCGGCCAGGCCCAGCTCGCTCTCACCCTTGACGTTCTCCCGGAAGATGTCCCCGGTCGAGATCGCGGGCACGCCCATGGACGCGGCGAGGCGGCCCGCCTGGGTCCCCTTCCCGGCGCCCGGAGGCCCGAGGAGCACCAGGAAGGAAGGCCGTGGCGTCATGCTCATCGGAGGAACCCCTCATAGTTGCGCTGCTGCAGCTGGGACTCGATCTGCTTGACGGTCTCCAGACCGACGCCGACCACGATGAGGATCGAGACGCCGCCCAGCGGGATGTTCTGGTTGGCGCCGACGACCACCAGGGCCACGAGCGGCACGACGGCCACGAGCCCGAGGTAGAACGCCCCCGGGAGGGTGATGCGCGTGAGCACGTAGTCCAGGTACTCCGCGGTCGGCCGTCCCGCCCGCACGCCCGGGATGAAGCCTCCGACGCGCTTCATGTTGTCGGAGACCTCCTCGGGGTTGAAGGTGATCGCCACGTAGAAGTACGTGAAGAACACGATCAGGAGGAAGTAGACGGAGACGTAGATCGGGCTGCCGCCGCCAGTGAAGTGAGTGGTGATCCAGGCGACCCAACCGTCCTCAGGACTCCCGAACTGCGCTGCCAGCGTCGGCAGGTAGAGCAGGGACGAGGCGAAGATCACGGGGATGACGCCGGCCATGTTGACCTTCATCGGGATGTAGGTCGACGTCCCGCCGTACATCCGGCGGCCGACCATGCGCTTGGCGTACTGCACCGGGACGCGACGCTGGGCCTGCTCGACCAGCACCACGAGTCCCATGATCACCAGGGACAGGGCGATGACCACGCCCATCGTCGGGAAACCGCGCTCCTGGCCGACGGAGGCGATCGACGTCGGGAAGGTTGCGGCGATCGACGTGAAGATGAGGAGGGACATGCCGTTGCCGACGCCCTTCTCGGTGATGAGCTCACCGAGCCACATGATGAGGCCGGTGCCGGCCGTCATGGTGAGGACCATCAGCACCAGCGTCGCCACGGTGGGATTCGGGATCACGGTGCTGCAGGCCGGCGGTGCGCTCGCGCCACCGCCGAAGAGGTTCCCGCTGCGGGCCACCGCGACGTACGTCGCCGACTGCAGCACCGCGAGCCCGATGGTGAGGTAGCGGGTGTACTGGGTCAGCTTCGCCGTCCCGGCCGGGCCCTCCTTGTGGAGCTCCTCGAACTTGGGGATCACCACCCGCAGCAGCTGCACGATGATCGAGGCCGTGATGTACGGCATGATCCCGAGCGCGAAGACGGATAGCTGCAGCAGCGCACCGCCGCTGAACAGGTTCACCAGCCCCAGCAGGTCCGAGCTCTGGTCGAGGTTGCCGAGGCACTCCTGGACGTTGGTGTAGCTCACACCGGGGGTGGGGACGAACGACCCCAGACGGAAGATCGCCATGATCCCCAGGGTGAACAGCAGCTTGCGCCGCAGGTCGGGCGTCTTGAACGCCCGCACGAACGCTGACAGCACTGTTCCTCCATGCTCCGCGGCTGCGAAGGTCGACTCTTGGCGCGAACTCCCCTGCGCGGCGGGCTCTCACGGTGCTGCGTGCCGGCGCGGGGGATCGATCGGGGACCCGCGACTCAGCGCGGCGACTCGTCACCTTACCGCTGAGATGCCTCAGACAGGGCCGCCCCGCGACGACGCCGGTGAAGACGTCGGGCGGGGCGGTCGTCGCGGGTGTCCGCGGATGGTTCAGAGGCGGGTGACGGACCCGCCGGCAGCAGTGATCTTGGCCTCGGCCGAGGCGGACGCCCGGTGGACGCTGAGCGCCACCGTCACGCCCATGTCCCCGTCGCCGAGCACCTTGACGGGCTCGCCCTTGCGGACGGCACCGCGTGCGACGAGATCGTCGACGCCCACGGTCCCCCCCTCGGGGAAGAGCTCGGTCAGGCGGTCCAGGTTCACGACCTGGTAGTCGACCTTGAACGGGTTCTTGAACCCGCGCAATTTCGGGAGGCGCATGTGAAGGGGCATCTGACCGCCCTCGAACGCGGCCGAGACCTGGTAGCGCGCCGAGGTGCCCTTGGTGCCACGACCGGCCGTCTTGCCCTTGGAGCCCTCACCGCGACCCACACGGGTCTTCGCGGTCTTGGCGCCCTTGGCCGGACGGAGGTGGTGGACCTTCAGCACCCGTCCGCCGATGACGTCCGCGGTGTCGGTGGTGGGATCGCTCATGGCTGGACCTCCTCGACGGTGACCAGGTGGGCCACCGTGTTGACCATCCCGCGCAGCTCCGGCCGGTCGTCGATGACGACCGTGGCGCCGATGCGACGCAGCCCCAGGCTGCGCAGGGTGTCGCGCTGGTTGGACGTGCCGCCGATCTTGGACCGGGTCTGCGTGACGCGCAGACGGAGCCCCGAGGTCGCCGACGTGGACGCGGCAGGCTGCTTCGCCATCAGGCGTTCGCCTCCGCCCGCGCTCGCAGCATCGCGGCGGGAGCCACGCGCTCGATCGGGAGCCCGCGCCGCGCCGCGACGTCCTCGGGCTGCTCGAGCCCGCGGAGCGCAGCCACCGTGGCGTGCACGATGTTGATGGCGTTGGAGCTGCCGAGGCTCTTGCTGAGCACGTCGTGGATGCCGGCGCACTCGAGCACGGCGCGCACCGGACCGCCGGCGATGACGCCGGTCCCCGGGGACGCCGGACGCAGCAGCACGACTCCGGCCGCCTCCTCACCCTGGACCGGGTGGGGGATGGTGCCCGCGATGCGGGGCACGCGGAAGAAGGACTTCTTGGCCTCCTCGACGCCCTTGGCGATCGCCGCGGGCACCTCCTTGGCCTTTCCGTAGCCGACGCCCATGGTGCCGTCACCGTCGCCGACGACGACCAGCGCGGTGAAGCTGAAGCGCCGACCGCCCTTGACCACCTTGGACACGCGGTTGATGGTCACCACGCGCTCGATGAACTGGCTGCGGTCACCGCCGGGTCCGCCGCTGCGGCCACCGTCACGGCCGCCGCTGCGGCCACCGTCGCGACCGCCGGCGCCTCCGCCGGCGCTGCTGGGTCCGCCCGTCGCCGGGCCGCCCTTCCGCTGGGGTCCGGGCATGTCAGGTCCTCTCGATGGTGGTTCGGGTCGGCTGCGCCAGCGTGGCGGGCAGGCCGGTCACAGGACCAGCCCACCCTCGCGCGCGCCGTCAGCGAGAGCGGCGATGCGGCCGTGGTAGCGGTTGCCACCCCGGTCGAAGACCACGGCCTCCAGACCAGCGGCCTTGGCGCGCTCGGCCAGCAGGAGGCCGACGGTCTTGGCCTTGTCGGACTTCTCGTCGCCGGAGGCGCGCAGGTCCGCCTCGAAGGTGGACGCCGCCACGAGCGTGTGCCCGGTCGCGTCGTCGATGACCTGCACGTACAGGTGGCGCGCCGAGCGCGTCACCACCATGCGGGGCCGCTCGGCGGTGCCGGTGACCTTCTTGCGGACCCGGAGGTGGCGGCGCTTGCGCGCTGCCGTACCGGTCTTCGCCGCTCCCCTGCGCAGCAGGGCGTTGCGCGATGCGAGTGCTCGAGCCATGGGTCTACTTACCAGCCTTTCCGACCTTGCGGCGGACCTGCTCGCCGGCGTAGCGGACACCCTTGCCCTTGTA
>JBBSRD010000192.1:0-6168 GCA_038243415.1 Actinomycetales bacterium
CGTCTCGGGGTGCCCGAGGCGGTGCTGGCCATGGCCACCGCGTCGCAGGTGATCGCCATCGGCGACCCGGGCGGGGTGCCCGTGGCGCCCTTCACCACCCGCCAGGGCGTGGTGCCCCCCCGCGGGCAGCGCGAGAGCCTGCTCGACGCCGCCGCCGGCGCGCTGCCCACCGCCGTGCTCGGCCGCCAGCACCGGATGACGACCACGCTCACCGCCCTGGCCGAATCCGCCGCGGGCTCGTCCGTCGGCGCCGCGGTGGCCCCGAGCGCGCCGTGGGCGACCTCGACGCGCTGCACCGTCGTGGACGCCGGGCCGAGCGAGGACCCGGTCGGCCGGTCCGCGGCGTTCACCGCGCGCGTCGTCAAGGTCATGGCCGAGCACGCCCGCCAGCACCCCGACGACTCCCTGGCCGTCGTCGCCCTGACGCGCCCTGAGGCCAGGGCCGTGGCGGACGCCGTGCGCTCCGCCTACCGCAGCGACGCCGTGCTCCGCGACTTCCTCGTGCGCGCCGTCGGGGAGCGGGGCGAGCGCTTCGTGGTGACCGACGTGGCGCGCAGCGGTGACACCGTGCGCGACACGGTGATCGTCAGCGCCGGTGAGCTGCCCCGGCGCGCCGGCGAGGTCGGGGCCCGCGACGTGGGCGACCTGCTGGCGGTGGCACTGACCCGTGCCCGCTCCCGCGTGGCGCTGGTGACGACGGGTGACTCCGTCGCGGCCTCGCCCGCGCTGGCGGCCGTGTCGAGCGACGCCGGCCGCGACGAGGCGACAGCAGCGTCCACGTCACCGGAAGAGCCCCTCCTGGCGCGGTGGGCCGCGGACCTCGGTGACGACGTGACGGTGGCGACCTCGCCCGTCCACGGCATCGACCTCCTGGTCACCAGCAGCGCCCTCCCCGGCTGCGGGGTCGCCGTCCTCGGGGACCTCGCTGCGGCCCCGCCCGTCCCGGACGCGCCGCCCGGCGAGCGCGGGCAGCCCGGTGGCCAGCGCGGGGGCGACGTCGAGGAGCTCGCGCTGCTCGTCCAGCGGGAGCTGGAGCTCCCGGGCGAGCTGGCTGCTGCCGGCTGGTCCACCGTGCGCGTCGGAGCCGTCGGGCTGTTCGCCGACCCCTCCGCAGCGTCGCTCCGGGTCCGCGAGGCGCTGGCGGGGACGCCCGCCTCATCGGTGTGAGCGACGCCGTGCGCTCGAGCGATGGGTCACCCTCGACGGGGCGCGTCCCCGGCCGCCGCCCCCGGGCCGGCCGGTCCGGGAGCGAGGCCGCGCGCGAGGACCGGTCCGCAGCGGGAGCGTCAGACGTCGAGCAGGTGAGGGATGACACCGACATCGGCTGGGGCGACGACGCGGGCGCCGCGGCAGCCCGCTCGGAGGACGAGCGCTGGCTCCGCGACCGGCCGCCCCACTGGGGCTGAGACCAGGTCAGACGTTCGGCGCCTGACGGTCGGTCGCGGCGCCGTCCCGCAGGAGGTCGCGGATCTCCGTCAGCAGCGCGACGTCCGCGGGCACCGGCGGGGCGTCCACGGGCTGACCCGGCTCGTCGGCGTCGCGCAGCGCCTTGATCCGGTTGAGGGGGACCACGACGAGGAAGTAGACGACCGCGGCGACGATGAGGAAGTTGATCGCCGCGGTGAGGACCGGCCCGATGAGGATCCTCGTGCCGTTCACCGTGGGGCCGACGCCGTCGAGGTCCGGGACGCCACCCACCGCCGCGATGAGGCTGCCGACGAAGTCGATCGCGAACGCGTTGACGATGGCCGTGAACGCTGCGCCCAGCACCACGGCGACCGCGAGGTCCACGACGTTGCCGCGCACGATGAAGTCCCTGAAGCCGGCGATGACGCCAGAACGCTCGGTGGCCATGGCGCCGGAGCGTAACGACCGGTCGCGGGGCCACCGGTGGCCCGACCGGTCGCTCACCGCGCGGCGACCACCCCCAGGGTCAGCGGCTGCTCGGCGCCCGCGTCCGCGACCGCCTGGGCCTGCTCGGCGCTGAGCGCGAGCACCGCCACCGGCGGGCCGGCGGCGCCCGTCAGCGCCCCGGCCGCAGCGGGGGGCGGCGGCATGAGCACCACGGCGCGGTCGACGAGGAGGCCCGCCCGGCGAGGCGCGGGAGGCGCGGCGGAACCGGGGGCGGGAGCCGGCACGGCGCTGCCGTCGGGCACCGGCGGGGGACCGTCCGGGCCGGGCAACGGACGGTCGGGCGCCGCGACGATGACGGCGACCGTGTCGCCCGCCCGCACCGCCCCGTCCGGCAGGGCTCCGGCCAGGGAGACCGGCACCGCGAGCGTGCCGCCGGGCGCGCCGTGCAGCAGCCCAGGCCCGAGGGTGCGCACCGTCGTGACGAGCTCGCCGCGGCCCAGCGGCGCGGAGAGCACCCCGCCCACGAGCTGCCCCGCGTCGCGCCCGGCGACGGCGGTGGCGGGGACCAGCGACGCCGGCAGCAGCGTGGTGGTGAGGTCGGAGGAGGCCAGCGCGTGCCCGGCAGGCAGGTCGGAGCCGGCGGTCACCACCGCTGCGGTCGCGGTGTCCGGTGGCCTCAGGGCGAGCAGCACCGCGACGGCGGCCGTCCCGACGAGCAGGGCGAGCAGGGGGCGCCGGGACCGGCGCAGCAGCCGGCGTCGGCGTCGCTTCGCGTCGTGACGGACGGCCGCTCTGCTCGAGCCCTGCTCGTCGTCCGGTGTCCAGCCCACGAGCCTCATCCGGGTGACGCTAGGCGCCGCTGGGCGCCGTCCCGGCCGGCGTCGCTGAGCCTGTGGACAGCGGCGCGAGGCCCCCGTCACCTGTGGACGAGCGACGCCCTCAGCTGCTGGAGGACCCGCCGGAGGCCTTGCTCGCGGACCCGCCCGAGGAGCTGGGCGCGCTGCTGGTCTTCTCCGACGAGCTGCTCGAGGAGCCCTTGTCGCCCGAGCTGCTGGTGCTCGACTCCTTGGAGCCGCTCGAGTCCTTGGACCCTCCCTTGTCGACGGAGTCCTTGGAGCTGCTCGAACCCTCGCTGGAGGAGGTGCTCTTGCCGTTCTTGCCGGAGCCCTCCGCCGCGCGGGAGTCGTTGCGGTAGAAGCCGGAGCCCTTGAAGACCACCCCGACGTTGTCGAAGCGCTTGCGCAGCCGCCCGTGGCACTCGGGGCACTCGGTGAGGGCGTCGTCGGTGAAGGACTGCCGCACCTCCAAAGAGTGCTGGCACGCGGTGCAGGTGTAGGCGTAGGTGGGCACGAGAGCTCCTCGGGCGGGTGTCTGGTGGGCGAGCGATCGGGTGCTGCCCCAACGGGTGCTGGTGTGGGCCGGTCGGCGGCTGGCACTCGACCTTCTCGACTGCCAACACTACGCGCCCGGACCGACCGCCCCGGCGGACGGCGGCGTCCAGCCCGCGAGGCGACCGCCCTCGTCGACCTCGCGCAGCCGCTCCTCGGTGGCCTCGCGGACCTTCTCCACCGCCACGACCAGCAGCTCGTCGTCGTGGCGCAGCCGGGTACGGCGGTCCGGGACGATCGCCGCGCCCTCGCGGACGACGAGCGTGACGTGGGCGCCCTCGGGGAGCCGCAGCTCGAAGACCTCGACGCCGTGGAGCATCGAGCGGGGCCCCACGACCACCTGGAGGACGTCGGCGTCCATCGCGCCCAGGGGCGCAGCGTCGAGCTCGAGGGTGTGGGTGAGCTCGTCGCTGAGCCTCAGGCGGCGCGCCAGCAGGGGGAGGGTGGGTGCCTGCACCAGCGTGAAGACGACGACGAGCACGAACACCACCTCGACGAGACCCCCGCCGTTGAGCACGGTGACGCCGCGCTCGCTGGGGATGGTGGCGAGCACGACCGGGACGGCGCCCCGCAGCCCGCCCCAGCTGAGCAGCGCCTGCTCGCGGGGGCCGACCTTGAACCAGCTGACCGACAGCACGACGGACAGGGGGCGCGCGACCAGCAGCAGCACGCCGCCGATGACGAGGCCCGGCAGCACGGCCGCGCCCAGCTTCGTCACGTCGACGAGCAGCCCCAGCAGCACGAACAGGCCGATCTGGGCGAGCCACCCGAGGCCCTCGGCGAAGGAGGTGACGGCGTGGCGGTGCGGCAGCCGCATGTTGCCGAGCACCAGCGCCGCCACGTACACCGCGATGAAGCCGGACAGGCTGGCCACCGCCGCGGCCCCGTAGGCGAGCACGCACAGGGCCAGGACCGCGATCGGGTAGAGCCCCGCCGACGGCAGCGCGACCGAGCGCAGCGCCTTGGCGCCGAGCCACCCGACCCCGAGGCCCACGAGCGTCCCGCCGGCGAGCTCGACCCCGGCCAGGGAGACCAGCTGCCAGACCGGCTCCTGCTCCCCGCCGGCGAGGACGTCGGTGAGGGCGACGACGGCGATCACCACGGGGGCGTCGTTGAAGCCGGACTCGGCCTCGAGCAGGCCGTTGAGCCGCGACGGGAGGGGGACGCGGCGCAGGACGGAGAACACCGCGGCCGCGTCGGTGGAGGAGACGACGGCCCCGAGCAGCATCGCCTGGGTCCACTCCAGCCCGACGAGGTAGTGCACGGCGCCCCCGACCACCACCACCGAGATGGCCGTGCCCAGCGTCGAGATCATGGCGGCCGGGGCGATGGCGGGCCGCATGCTGGCCCACCGCGTGCTGAGGCCGCCCTCGGTGAGGATCAGCACGAGGGCGCAGTACCCGAGGACCGTCGTCAGCCCGAAGTCGGTGAAGGAGATGCCCAGACCGGCCCCGCCCAGCAGCGTGCCGAGGCCCAGGTAGATGAGCAGCGACGGCGTCCCGGTGCCCACGGCGAGGCGGACGGCAGCGACGGCGACGATGAGCACGACGGCGCCGATGAGGAGGGCCTGGTCGAGCTCGTCGATGCTCACTCGGGCCCCTGTCCGCCGGTGGTCGGGTCGTGGCCGACCTGTCGGTGCACCATGTCGCCGACCGATCGTCGCCCGGAGCGCGGACTCTACGGGGAAGGTGGTCGGCGCGGGGGGTCCGTCAGGGAACGCGCGCCGGCGGGGCCGCCCCGGGCAGTGACCTCCAGCGGCTCGGGGTCGCGACCGCGTCGACGCGGACGTCGTGGTCCTCGACGGGCCACGCGCCGTCGGCGAGGACCTCGTCGTCGTGCACGAGGGCCACGAGCAGGGGTCGAGGTGCGGGCCGGCTGATGGTCTCGGCGAGCGTGCGGTCGTAGTGACCGCCGCCCTGCCCCAGCCGGTGGCCCGAAGGGGTGACCGCGAGGGCAGGGAGCAGCACGAGGCCCGCGTCGGTGAGAGAGCCCTCGTCCCCACCGTCGACCACCCAGCCCAGCGGCCTGCCGGCGACGGCGTCGACCACCGGCAGCAGCACGGTGACGCCGGCGTCGGCCAGCGCGCGGCGCAGCGGACCGGTGCCGGGCTCGGTGGGCATCGAGTCGTAGGCGGCGACGGCGCCGGTCCGGTCCGCGCCGGCCCCGCCGAGGTGGGCCATCACCGTGCGCGCCAGCGCGTCGGCGATCTCGCCCCGCTCGTCGAGCGTCCGGGCCCGGCGCCGCGAGCGCACGGCGGCGCGCGCCGAGGCCTTGGTCCCCGGCCCGCCGCTGTCCTGCTGAGGGTCGCGCACGCGGCCATGATGGCGCACCGGGCGGCTGGCCGAGGGCACGGACGCCGCGCCCTGCCGGGCGATAGCCTCGACGTCATGAACCCGGCACCCTCCGAGCAGGCCACCACCGCGTCGAGCGGCGAGGCACCGCGTCGCGCGCGCAAGGCGGTCATCCCCGTCGCCGGCCTCGGGACCCGCTTCCTGCCCGCGACGAAGGCCACGCCGAAGGAGATGCTCCCCGTCGTCGACAAGCCGGCCATCCAGTACGTCGTCGAGGAGGCGGCCGGCGCCGGCCTGGGCGACGTCCTGCTGGTCACCAGCCGCAGCAAGAAGTCCATCGAGGACCACTTCGACCGCAACCCCGAGATCGAGAGCGCCCTCGAGAAGAAGGGCGACGACGCCCGCATGGAGGCCACCCGCGCCTCGGACCGCCTCGCCGACGTCCACTCCGTCCGCCAGGGCGAGGCCAAGGGTCTGGGCCACGCGGTGCTGTGCGGCAAGGGCCACGTCGGCGACGAGCCGTTCGCGGTGCTCCTCGGCGACGACCTCATCGACGAGCGCGACCACCTCCTCGCCCGCATGGTCGAGGTGCAGGCGGAGCACGGCGGCTCGGTCGTGGCGCTGCTCGAGGTCCC
>JBBSRD010000193.1:0-6147 GCA_038243415.1 Actinomycetales bacterium
CCGTCGAAGTACTTGAGGTCGGAGACCATCACCTCGTCCCACAGGCCGCGGTCGGCGAGGTCGCGCACCAGCGAGGAGTTCACGACCGTGAAGTCCCCGGACATGTTCGACTTCACGAACAGGTTCTGGTACATCGGCTCGATCGACTGCGCGACGCCCACGATGTTGGAGATGGTCGCCGTCGGCGCGATGGCCATGACGTTGGAGTTGCGCATGCCCTGGTCGCGGACCTTCTCGCGCAGCGGCGCCCAGTCCAGCGTGGTCGAGGTGTCCAGCTCCACGTCGCCCCCGCGCGCCTCGCGCAGCAGCTCGAGGGAGTCGATGGGGAGGATGCCGCGGCTCCACAGGGACCCGTCGAAGCTGGCGTAGGACCCTCGCTCGGCGGCGAGGTCGGAGCTGGCCTCGATCGCGGCGTAGGAGATGGCCTCCATCGAGGTGTCCGCGAAGACCACGGCCTCGGGCGAGGCGTAGGGGGTGCGCAGCGTGAACAGCGCGTCCTGGAAGCCCATGAGCCCGAGCCCGACGGGGCGGTGGCGCTGGTTGGCGCGCTCGGCCTGCGGGATCGTGTAGAGGTTCAGGTCGATGACGTTGTCGAGCATGCGCACCGCGGTGCGCGTCGTCGCCCGCAGCCGGTCGACGTCCAGACCGTCAGCGCCCACGTGCGCGGCGAGGTTGATCGAGCCGAGGTTGCAGACCGCGACCTCCTCCTCGGAGGTGTTCAGAGTGATCTCGGTGCAGAGGTTCGAGGAGTGCACCACGCCGGTGTGCTGCTGCGGCGAGCGCAGGTTGCACGGGTCCTTGAAGGTGATCCACGGGTGCCCGGTCTCGAAGAGGGCGGTGAGCATCTTGCGCCACAGGTCCAGCGCCTTGACGGTGCGGTGGACGCGCAGCTCCCCGCGGGCGGCCATCGCCTCGTACTCCGCGTAGCGCGAGCCGAACGCCGGCCCGTACAGGTCGTGGAGGTCGGGGGTCTCGTCGGGGGAGAACAGCGTCCAGTCGGCCCCGGCGGACACCCGCTGCATGAACAGGTCGGGGACCCAGTTGGCCGTGTTCATGTCGTGGGTGCGCCGGCGGTCGTCGCCGGTGTTCTTGCGGAGCTCGAGGAACTCCTCGACGTCGATGTGCCAGGTCTCGAGGTAGGCGCACACCGCGCCCTTGCGCTTGCCGCCCTGGTTCACCGCGACCGCGGTGTCGTTCGCGATCTTGAGGAACGGCACGATGCCCTGGCTCTGGCCGTTGGTGCCCTTGATGTGGGCGCCGATGCCGCGCACCGGCGTCCAGTCGTTGCCGAGCCCGCCGGAGTACTTCGCCAGCAGCGCGTTGTCCTTGATGGACTGGAAGATCCCCGAGAGGTCGTCCGCGACGGTGGTGAGGAAGCAGCTGGAGAGCTGGGGGCGCGTGGTGCCGGCGTTGAAGAGCGTGGGCGTGGAGCACATGAAGTCGAAGCTGGAGATGAGGCGGTAGAACTCGATCGCCCGCTCCTCCTTCGCCTCGCCCTCGTTCAGCGCCAGGCCCATCGCCACGCGCAGGAAGAAGGCCTGCGGCAGCTCGTAGCGCACGCCGCGCTCGTGCAGGAAGTACCGGTCGTAGAGGGTCTGGAGACCCAGGAAGGTGAACTGCAGGTCGCGGTCGGCCTCGATGGCGCCGCCGAGACGCTCGAGGTCGAACTCGGCCAGGCGCGGGTCGAGCATGCCGAGCTCGATGCCCTTGCGGACGTAGCCGGTGAGGTACGTCGGGTAGACGCGCGCCATGTCGGCCTGGCTGGCGACCTGACGGCCGCCGAGGACCGCGCCGAGGGCCTCGCTGCGCAGCGCGTCCATGAGCAGGCGCGCGCTGACGAAGGTGTAGTCGGGGTCCTCCTCGACCTTGGTGCGGGCGGCGAGGACGAGCGCCTGGGCGACCTCGCGCTCGGTGACGCCGTCGTAGAGGGTGCGCGCGGCCTCGGTGACCACGGCGTCGGCGTCGACGGTGGGCAGCCCGGCGCAGGCCTCGGCGACGACGAGGCGGACGCGGTCGCGGTCCAGCGGAGCCGTGGAGCCGTCGGCCAGGCGCATGGTGAGCTCGGGCACCTCGGCGGTGACCGTCCCGGCGACCTTGGCGGCGGCCTCGGCGCGCTCGCGGCGGGCCCGGGCGTGCTCCTCGCGGTACAGGACGTAGGAGCGGGCGACCTTTTGGTGCTCGCCGCGCATGAGCGCGAGCTCGACCTGGTCCTGGACCTCCTCGACGGTGACCGGGCGCGTGCCGGTGTGCACGCCGGTGGAGCGTCGCTCGAGGGTCTCGACCACGGAGGTCGTCAGCTGGTCGACGACCTCGCGGACGCGCGCGGACCCACCGGCGCCCTCGCCCTCGACGGCGAGGAACGCCTTGCTGATGGCCACCGCGATGCGGTTCCGGTCGAAGGGGCGGATGGCGCCGAAGCGGTTGACGACGCCCGTCGGCAGGGCGGGCTGGCCGGGGGCCGGCGAGTCGTCGATGACGCGCAGCGTGTCGGTGGTGTCGGGCAGGACCTGGGTCACGGGGGTGCTCCTGTGGTGGGGTGCGTGAGGCTCGGTGCGAGGCGCGTTCTGATGTCTCGGCGCGGGCGGTGCGAGGCGGAGGGGAGGTCCGGCGGGGCGTTGGCCCCGGGGGATCCGCATCGGTGCCGGCTGCTCCGGACCCTACAGGCTCGGAGCGGGTGCGTCACTAGATGATGGGGGGGTGACGCGGAATTACCACAAGATGTGGTGGCACGTCGCAACGCTGCACGCCATCTCCTCCGGACGTGATGTGCTTCACAGCCTGTTACGCAGCGGGGAGGACATCGCCACGCGCAGCACCTTCGTCACGCCCCCGCCCGTGGACCGCGAGCGCCGGTTCACCGCTGGTCCGCGCGACCGGGCACAGTGTGCGTCGTGTCCGACAGCCTGTACGTGACGTCCACCGAGCCCGACGCGGGGAAGACGGTCGTCGCGCTCGGCGTCCTCGACCTGCTCGCCACCTCCGTCGCCGACCCGCTGGTCTTCCGCCCCATCGTGACCGATGCCGACGCCGAGGACCCCCTCGTCGCCCTCGTGCGCGAGCGCTACCGCACCTCCGAGGCCGAGGAGCGCCCCGTCGAGGACGCCGTGGGGTTGACCTGGGAGCAGGCCCGGGCGCTGATCGACGGCGGGGACACCCGCCGGCTCGTGGCGACGCTCGTCGAGCGGATGGAGGAGCTGCGCTCGCGGTCGGACTTCGTGCTCGTCGTGGGGACCGGGTTCAAGGGCGCCTCTCCGGCCACCGAGCTGGACCTCAACGCCGCTCTCGCCGTCAACTTCGGCTCGCCGGTCCTCACGGTCCTCTCCGGTCACGGCCGCTCGCCCGCGTCCCTGGCCGCCGCTGCCCGGGAGGCCACCTCCGTCCTCGACGAGGCCGGGTGCACGCGCGTGGCGACGATCGTCAACCGTGCGGACCCGCTGGCGGTCGACGACGTGCTGGCGGCGCTGCGCTCGGACCCCTCCGCCGGGAACCGGGCCTGCGACGCCTCGGGCGTGCCGGTGTACGTCCTCCCCGAGATCGGGGTCCTCGCAGCGCTGACCGTCGACGAGGTGGTCACCGCCCTCGACGCGCGCGTGCTCCTCGGGGCGCCCTCGCGCGTGGCCCGCGAGGTCGACGACTACCTCGTTGGCTCGGCGCACCTCGAGACGGTCCTGCCGCTGCTGGCCGACGGCACGCTCCTGGTGACCAGCGGGGACCGCGTCGACCTCGTCGTCGGCGCCGCGGCGGCGTCGGTGAGCCCCTCGGCCCCCACCCCGGCCGGGGTGCTCCTGACCCTGGGCACCACGCCCGACGCCCTGGTGACCTCCCTGCTCGAGCCGTCCGGGCTCCCGGTGCTGACGACCCCCTACGACACCTACACGTCCGTCCACCGCCTCGAGGGGCTCCACGGGAGGCTGCGGCCGTCGAGCACCCGCAAGGTCGCCGCCGCCCGCGGGGCCTTCACCGCGGGGGTCGACGTCGACGAGCTCCACGAGCGCATCCGCATGTCCGCCACCGACGCGGTCACCCCGGCGATGTTCAACGCGCGGCTCCTCGCCCGGGCGCGGGGGGACCGGCGCACCATCGTCCTGCCGGAGAGCCAGGACGAGCGCGTGCTGCGCGCCGCGGACGAGCTGCTGCTCCTCGACGTCGCCGACCTCGTGCTCCTCGGCGACCCCGAGGCGGTCACCGCGCGCGCCGACCAGCTGGGGGTCGACGTCTCGGGCGCCCAGGTGATCGACCCCGCCGCCTCCTCGGCGCTGCGCGAGGAGCTGGCGAGCGCCTACGCGAAGGCCAGGGCGCACCGCGGCGTCACGCCGGAGCAGGCGTGGGACGTCACGGGCGACCCCACCTACTTCGGGACCCTCATGGTGGCGACGAGCCACGCCGACGGCATGGTGGCGGGGGCCACCCACACCACCGCGGCGACGATCCGCCCCGCGCTGGAGGTCATCCGCACCGCCCCGGGGACCTCCAAGGTCTCGGGGGCCTTCCTCATGTGCCTTCGCGACCACGTCCTGGTCTTCGCGGACTGCGCCGTGAACCTCGACCCCACCGCCGCCGAGCTCGCGGAGATCGCCACGACGACGGCCGAGACGGCGAGCGCCTTCGGGGTGGACCCGCGGGTGGCGATGGTCTCGTACTCCACCGGGAGCTCGGGCGCGGGCGCCGACGTCGACAAGGTCCGCGAGGCGACCGCGCTGCTCGCCGACGCCCGCCCCGACCTGCCGCTCGCCGGGCCCATCCAGTACGACGCCGCGGTCGACCCGAGCACCGGTGCGTCGAAGATGCCGGACAACCCCGTCGCGGGCCGGGCGACCGTGCTGATCTTCCCCGACCTCAACACCGGCAACACCACGTACAAGGCCGTGCAGCGTTCCGGCGGTGCGGTGGCGGTGGGGCCGGTGCTCCAGGGCCTGAGGCGTCCCGTCAACGACCTGTCGCGAGGGTGCACGGTGGCTGACATCGTGTCGACCGTGGCCATCACCGCCGTCCAGGCTCAGGAGCACCCCCGGCGCGAGGGACCGGCCGACCCCAGCGCCGTGCAGAGCCCCCGGAGCCAGCGGTGAGCGAGGACGCGCTCGTCCTCGTCCTCAACGCGGGGTCCTCCTCGCTCAAGTACCAGCTGCGCACCCAGGGCGACGACGTGGTGTCCTCCGGCACCGTCCAGCGCGTCGGCGCCGAGGGCGGCCCCCGCGACCACGACGCCGCGCTGGCCGGCGTGCTGGGCTCCCTCGAGGACGACCACCCCGGCGCCCTGGCGCGGGTCGTCGTGGTGGGGCACCGGGTGGTGCACGGCGGGGCCCGCTTCGACGCGGCGACCCGGATCGACGACGCCGTCGAGAACGACATCGACGAGCTGTCGGCGCTGGCCCCGCTCCACAACCCGCCGCAGCTCGCCGGCATCCGCGCCATGAGGGCGCGGTTGCCGCACGTCCCCCAGGTGGCGGTGTTCGACACCGCGTTCCACACGACGATCCCCGACGCCGCCGCCCTGTACGCGCTGCCCCGCGAGCTCGCGCAGCGCCTGCGGATCCGCCGCTACGGCGCCCACGGGATCTCCGTGCAGAACGTGGTGCGCGCCGCCGCCCAGCGCCTCGGCGTCCCCGTCGACGAGGTGCGCCTCGTCGTCTGCCACGTCGGCAACGGCGTGTCCGTCACCGCGGTCCGCGACGGCGTGAGCGTCGACACGTCGATGGGCCTCTCGCCCCTGGCGGGAGCGGTGATGGGCACCCGCAGCGGCGACGTGGACCCCAGCCTCTTCGCCTACCTCCACCGCCAGGCCGGCATGGGCCCGGAGGACGTCGACGCCCTGCTCAACCGCGAGAGCGGGCTGCTGGGCCTGGCGGGTGCCTCGGACCTGCGCGAGGTCCACGCGCTCGTCGCGGGGGATCAGGGGCCCGAGCGCGCCGCCCGCGCGCGCACCGCGCTGGACGTCTACACCCACCGGCTGCGCGCGTACGTCGCCTCCTACCTCGGCGAGGTCCCCGGCGTCCACGCCGTGGTGCTCACCGGTGGGGTGGGGGAGAACGACGCGGTGGTGCGCGACGAGGTCACGACCCCCCTCGCGCACCTGGGCGTGGGGTCCACGATCGAGGTCCTGGTCGTCCCCACGGACGAGGAGGCCGAGATCGCCCACCAGTGCCTGGA
>JBBSRD010000194.1:0-6105 GCA_038243415.1 Actinomycetales bacterium
AGCCCGGCGTCTGGAACAGGTCCTTGGCGTAGGCCCACAGCACCGCCATCTCGGACAACTTCGAGCGGTTGCACTTGAAGTGGCCGTGGTACACCGCATCGAAGCGGGCCAGCGTGGTGAACAGGCGGACGTCGGCCTCGGTGATGGTGTCGCCGACCAGGTAGCGCCGCGTCGACAGGTGCTCCTCGAGCACGTCGAGGCGGGCGAACAACCGGTCGTAGGCCTTCTCGTAGGCCGCCTGGGAACCAGCGAACCCGCAGCGGTAGACGCCGTTGTTCACCTCGTGGAAGTTCTGCTCGGACATCTCGTCGATCTCCGTGCGCAGCGCCTGCGGGTAGAGGTCAGGCGCGCCCTCGCGGTGGTGGGTGCGCCACTGCGTGGAGAGGTCGAGGGTGATCTGCGGGTAGTCGTTGGTGACGAGCTTCCCGGTGGGGACGTCGACGATCGCGGGGACGGTGATCCCGCGGGGGTAGTCGGGGAAGCGCGCGAAGAAGGCCTCCTGCAGCCGCTCGTAACCGAGCACCGGGTCCCTGCCGTCCGGGTCGAGGTCGAAGGTCCAGCTGCGCGCGTCGTGGGTGGGGCCCGTGACTGCCACCGGGAGCGCGTCCTCCAGGCCGAGCAGGCGCCGGACGATGCTCGCCCGGTTCGCCCACGGGCACGCCCGCGAGACCACGAGGCGGTAGCGGCCCGCCTCGACCGGCCACGCCGGGGCGCCGCTCGGGCCGGCTGACGCCTCGTCGCCGGAGACGATCCGGTCCTCGACGTAGCTCGTGTCGCGCGTGAACTCCTCGCCGCCGTGGACGTAGGCGCCGGCCGTGGAGTGCTCCTCAGGATGATTCATCGTTCAACCATAATCGCCCCGGAGGACCTGCGCCCTACCGTGACCCCCGTGGTGAAGGCCCTGGCGCGCGCGTGCCACCCGCTCCCGACCGTCGTCGTCACCCTCTTCGCCCTGGCGCTGACCGCAGCGGCAGGGGGTGCTGCGTACGACGTCGTCATGGTCACCGTCGCGGTCCTGGCCGGCCAGCTGTCCATCGGATGGGCCAACGACGCGCTCGACGCCGAGGGCGACGCTGCCGCGCAGCGCACCGACAAGCCGGTCGCCGCCGGCGAGCTGCCGCGGCGCGTCGTCGCCCGCGCCGCGCTCGTCGCGGCCGCCGTGACGGTCCCGGCGTCGCTCCTGCTCGGGCTGGTGCCGGCTGCGGCACATCTGACGGGGGTGGCCGCGGGGCTGGCCTACGACGTGCGCCTGAAGGTGACGTGGGCCTCCTTCATCCCCTATCTCGTCTTCTTCGGCCTGCTGCCGCTGGTCTCGGCCACCGCCGCGGGCGTGCAGCCGTCGCTGCTGCTGTGCGCGGTCGGGGCCGTCGTCGGCCTCGCCGCGCACCTGGCGAACACCGTGCCCGACGCCGAGCAGGACGCCGCCGAGGGCGTGCGCGGCCTGCCGCAGCGCCTCGGGCCGCGCCGCAGCCGCGTCGGAGCAGCGGTGGGCGTGGCGGCCGGGGCGGTGGCGCTCGCGGTGGGCGTCGCGGTCGTCGGCGGCGCGGTCCCGACGACCGTGGTCGTCGCCCTCATGGCGCTGGCGTCCGTGGGCAGCGCGGTGGTGGGGGCGCGCGGGCGTGAGCGCCGGGTGTTCGCCCTCGTGCTGCTCTCCGCGGGGTGGCTGGTCGCCGCCGCGGTGGTCAGCGCGCCCCTGCTCCTGCGGTCCTGAAGGCTCCCGAGGAGCCGGGGCGGACGATCAGGCGTCGACCATCGCCCCGCGGACGCTGCCGACCAGTGCGTCGTCCATGCTCGCCACCCCGTGGTCCGCGCGAGCGTGAGCGGCGACGGCGGAGAGGATCGAGCCCTCGCTTCCCTCGAACGTGGCCTTGCACCCGGGGACGACGTCCCCGCACCGGAATCGCTTCATGACGGGCTCCTCTTGACGAACGGGCAGCGGGCTGCCGGGCCCCGCGGGTCACGGGGCTCCACCCTCCCCATCGTCAGGAGCCCGACGACCTTGAGCGGGAGAGCGCCACCACCAGGTCCGTGAGGGTGACGGTGCCCAGCACCAGGCCACGCTCGTCCGTGGCGACCATCGGCGCGGTGCGCTCCGGGGGCGGGCGGGACACCGCCCTCATGGCCGCGTCCGCGATCGAGGTCGTGGGCGCGATGACGGTGGCCGGTCGCCACCGCTGGACGCCGGCGACGGACGGCAGGTCGTCGCGCACGTGCGTGGGGCGCCCGCGCGCGTCGAGGCGGACGCTGGCGCGGCGCTGCGGTCCGTCACCTGAGTGGCGCTCGGCCACGCTCTCGGTGGCGGCGCTGCGCACCAGGGCCGCGACGGTGCCCGTCATCGCTGCCCGTGCGGCCGCCGCGTAGACCTGCACGGCGACGTCCGCCGAGATCGCGGCCACCGGCGCCGCGGCGGGACGCCCCAGGTGGTACCCCTGCCCCAGCGGCACGCCCATCTCGAGGAGGACCTCGAGCTCGGCCGCCGTCTCGATGCCCTCGCAGAGCAGCCAGGCGTCCATCTGCCCGCACAGCTCGCCGAGCATCGCCACCATCGCCCGCTTGACCGGGTCGGCGTCGATACCGCTCACCAGGTCGCGGTCGACCTTGACGAGATCGGCGCGCAGCGTCAGCAGCCGGTTCAGCCCCGCGTACCCGCTGCCTGCGTCGTCGACGGCCACCATCGCCCCGCGGGCGCGCACCTCGTCCAGGACGCTGGCCATCACGGCCGGGTCGTGGGCGAGAGACCCCTCGGTGAGCTCGACGACGAAGCGGTCGAGGCGGGGCCGCGACAGGAGGGCGTCGACCACCGCGTCGTCGTGGACCACTTCCGGGTCGACGTTGACGGTGACGAAGCTGTGGGGCGGGAAGCCGTCCAGGGTGGTGAAGGCCCGCCGGAGCACCCTGGCCTGCAGGGTCGCGGACATCCCCCGGGCCGCTGCCTCCCGGAACCAGGCGTCCGGCGGGGCGTCGACGACGTCGCGGGGGAAGCGGGAGAGCAGCTCGTGGCCCGCCACCTGCGCGGCGGCGAGGTCGACGATGGGCTGGGCGTGCAGCACCGGCTGGCGAGGGTCCTCCAGGACCGCGGTGAGGGCGGCGTGCCAGCGCGCCGGCGCCGGCGCCTCGACCGGCGCTGGCGGGGCCGGCGCGCTGGCCGGTGCGGCGGCCGGCACGGTGGAGGTCACCCTTCAGGGTTCGGCGCTGCGAGCGCCCGCCTTGAGCATCGGTGCGGCGTGAGGGCGGTGCGACGCCGGGCGCCCACCGCTACCGTCACGGCCATGCTCCTCGACACGGCCGACCCGATGGACGCTCCGCCGCTGCGCTGGGGGGTCCTCGGCGCCGGGGGCATCGCCGCCACCTTCGTGCGCGCCGTCACCGAGCACACCGCAGGCTCGGTCGTCGCCATCGGCTCGCGGTCCCGCGAGCGCGCCGAGGCCCTGGCGCGGGCGCAGGGCCTCGAGCCCTCCGTGGCCCGCGAGGGTTACGAGGCGCTGGTCGGCGACGGCGCCGTCGACGCGGTCTACGTCGCCACCCCGCACTCCCACCACCGCGAGCACGCGCTCCTCGCCATCGCCGCCGGCAAGCCCGTGCTCGTCGAGAAGGCCTTCACGCGCAGCGCCGGCGAGGCCCGAGAGGTCTTCGCCGCCGCGGAGGCCGCGGGGGTCTTCGTCATGGAGGCGATGTGGACCAAGCACCTGCCCCACGCCCGCGCCGTCCGCGCCCTGGTGGCCGACGGCGCGATCGGCGACGTGGTGGACGTCGCCGCGGACCACGGCCAGAACCTCGTGCACCTCGGCCCCGACAGCCGGCTGCTCGCCCCCGGGCTCGCCGGGGGAGCGCTGCTCGACCTCGGGGTCTACCCGGTGTCCTTCGTCCATGCGCTCCTGGGGGCGCCGACCACCACCCTCGCCGCGGGGACGCTGACGGGCACGGGCGTGGACGCGACCGTCAGCCTCGCGCTGGGCTGGGCGAGCGGCGTGCGCGCCACGGTCCACACCACCCTGGCCGCCAGGACCCCGACCACGGCGTCCATCGCGGGCACCGCGGGGCGCATCGACGTCGAGGGCGACTTCTACGCACCCGCGTCCTTCACGCTCACCCGCGGGGACGGGACGACGTTGCGCTACGACCATCCGGTCGACGGCGGGTTCCAGCACCAGATCGCCGAGGTCGCCCGGTGCGTGGCCGCCGGCGCCACCACCTCGTCGGTGATGAGCCCCCGCGACACCGTGGAGGTCATGGAGGTCCTCGACGCCGCCCGCGCCCAGGTCGGCGTGGTCTACCCCGGCGAGCAGGCGTGAGCCCGGCACCGCTGAGCCCGGCACCGGTGAGCGACGCGCCGTCCGGCGAGCAGCACGTCCTCGTCCGCGGCCCCTACCGCGCCGTCCTCACCGAGGTCGGCGCCTGTCTGCGCAGCCTCACCCACGGCGGGCGCGACCTCGTGGCCTCCTGGCCGCAGGACGCGGTGCGCCCGCTCTTCCGCGGGGCCGTCCTCGCGCCGTGGCCCAACCGGGTCCGCGACGGCGCCTACGCGTGGGGCGGCGAGGACCACCGGCTGGCGCTCACCGAGCCCGAGCGCGCCGCCGCGCTGCACGGGCTCGTCGCCTGGCTCCCGTGGAGCGCGCGCCGCCTCGACGACGCCGGCGTCGAGCTCCGCGCCCGCCTCTGGCCGCAGCAGGGCTACCCGTTCCTCGTCGACCTCGTGGTCCGCGCCGCGTTGGACGAGAGAGGGCTGGCGTGGTCGCTGACCGCCACGAACGAGGGGCCTGGCGCCGCGCCGTTCGGCGCCTCGGTCCACCCCTACCTCGTCGCGGGACCGGGACGCGTCGACGACTGGACCGTGCAGCTGGACGCGGGCGCGGTCCTCGACGTCGACCCCGACCGGCTCCTGCCCGACCGCGCCGCGCCCACCACCACCGACGTCACCGGGACGCCCCTGGACCTGCGCGGGGGGCGTTCGATGTCCGGGGTGGAGCTCGACCACGCGTACACCGGGCTGGGCGAGGCGACGGCGCGGGTCCGCTCCGCGGACGGCAGCGGGGTCGCGATCAGCTGGGACGGGGCCAGCCGGTGGGTCCAGGTGCACACCGCCGACCGCCCCGAGCCCGAGCACCACCGGGTGGGCCTGGCCGTCGAGCCGATGACGTGCCCGCCGGACGCCTTCGGCACCGGTACCGACCTCGTCACCCTGGAGCCGGGCGCCAGCCACACCGCGTCGTGGCGCATCGAGGCCCTGCCGGCGCGGTGATGCCTGGCCCGCGCCGGGCCCGTCACGAGGTCAGGGCGTCAGTACCACCTTGATGCAGCCGTCCTCCTTCTTCTGGAAGATGTCGTAGCCGTGCGCGGCCTCCTCCAGCGGCAGGCGGTGGGTGGCCAGGTCGTCGACCCCGAGCGGGTCGCCGTCGGCGAGCAGCACCGGCAGCGTCTCGTCGGTCCAGCGGCGCACGTGGCACTGGCCCATGCGCAGCTGCAGGCCCCGGTCGAACATCTCCATCCACGGCGTCGGGTTCTTCTCCCCGCCGTACACCCCCGACACCGACACCGTGCCGCCGCGACGGCACGCCTTGATCGCGGTGTCCAGCGCCGCCATCCGGTCCACCGCGGCCTTGTCGATGAAGGGCTTGGCCAGCGCGTCGGGCAGCAGCCCGACGCCCGCCTGGGCGATCTTCGACGGGGCATCGCCGTGGGCCTCCATCCCGACGGCCTCGAGCACGCTGTCCGGGCCGCGGCCGCCGGTGACCTCCAGCAGCGCGGCCACCGGGTCGCCGTCGCGCAGGTCGACGGTCTCCGCGCCGCGCGCCCGGGCGGCGGCGAGGCGCTCCGGCACGAGGTCCACGCCGACGACCCGCTCCACCCCGAGGTGACGGGCGATCGAGCAGGCCATCAGACCGATCGGGCCGAGGCCGATCACCGCGAGCGTCCCGCCCTTCGGGGTCTCGGCGTAGCGCACGCCCTGCCACGCGGTGGAGACCACGCCCGAGAGGTAGACCCAGTGCTCGTCCGGGCGGTCGTCGGGCACCACGATCGGGCCGAACTGCGCCTGGGGCACCCGCAGGTACTGCGCCTGGCCGCCGGGGACGGAGCCGTAGAGGTCGGTGTAGCCGAACAGCGACG
>JBBSRD010000195.1:0-6076 GCA_038243415.1 Actinomycetales bacterium
CACGATCTCGCAGGCGTACGACGTGGTCTACCACGTCAACGCCCTGGCCTGGATCGAGGACACCGGCGACGCCTCCTCGCTGCACCTGCGCCGCGTCCTCGGCGGCGGGGCCGACGGGTTCTACCCCGGCGCCTGGCACGGCGTCGCCTCCCTCGTCGCCGAGGTCTCCGGCGCAGGACCCGTCGTCGCCACCAACGCGCTCGCCCTCGTCGTCGCCGCGGGGATCTGGCCGCTCTCGGTGGTGCTGCTCGCCGACCGCGTGACCGCCTCCCCCGCCCGGGCCGCGATCGCCGGGGTGCTGGCCGGCGCGCTGCCCGCAGCCCCCCTCGTCCTGCTCGACTGGGGGGTCCTCTACCCCGTCCTGCTGACCATGGCGATGGTGCCCGCGGTCCTCGCGCTGCTCGTCGCCCTCGTCGCTCCTCGAGGCACCGACCGCCCGTCGACCGGCATCCTCCTGCTCCTGCTCGGCGCCGGCTCGTGCGCCGCGGTCCTGGCCCACCCCAGCGGTGCGTTCACGCTCGTGGTGCTCGGCGCGCCGCTGCTCCTGTGGGCCGGCGCGTCCGCGCTGCGCCGGGCCTGGACCCGCCGGGAGGCGAGGATGCGCGCCGGGCTCGCTGCTGCTGCCGCCCTGGTCCTGGCAGCGCTGGCCGTGACGGCAGCGCTGACCAGCCCCACGCTGGCCGCCGTCGCCGCCTACCGGTGGCCCACGACCACCCGCGTCCCCGAGGCCGCCCTCGACGCCCTGCTCGGCGCGCCGCCCGACGGCCGTGCGGGCAACGTCCTCGCCGCCGTCGCGGTGGTCCTCGGGGCCGTCACCGTCCACGGCCTGCGGCGAGGCGGACGGCGCGGACGGGGCGCAGGACCCGGCGCCGGGTGGCTCGTCATGGCCTGGCTGGCCACCGGTGCCGTGTACGTGATCGCGCAGACCACGACCTCGAACGCCCTGACCGGCCCCTGGTACAACGACGCGTACCGGCTCGCCCCCCTCGTCGCGGTCCCCGCCCTGGTCCTCGCCGCCCACGGCATCGTCACCGTGGTGGAGGGCGCAGCGAGCCTCCTCGGGGTGCGCCCGGTCGACCCGGCTCCGACGCCGCGGAGCGCAGGGAACGGCGACGGCGGGGGCCGGGGTCGCCGCGCTGCACCCCGGAAGCCGCGCGCCCTCGGCCCCCAGGTCCCGGCCGGCGCCGGGCCCCTGGTCGTCGGGCTGCTCGCCGGCGCCCTCGCCGTGGCCGTCGTCGTCGCCCCCGGGTCGGGGCGCGAGCGCACCACCGAGTCCCTCGCTGCTGCCTACCGGCAGGGGCCGGGCGGGGACGCCCCGCTGCTCTCCGCGGACGAGGAGCTCCTCTTCGAGCGCGCCGCCGCCATCGTGCCGCCCGGGACGGTCATCGCCAACGACCCCTTCGACGGCAGCGGCCTGTCCTACGCCCTCGAGGGCCTGGACCCGCTCTTCCGGCACATGGGCTCGGAGTGGACGCCCGCAGGAGGCGTGGTCAAGGACGACCTCGCCCGGGTCGCCGCCGACCCCGCGGTCTGCGCCGCGGTGAGGGCGGAGACCGTGGGCTACCTCTTCGCCCTCGGCCCGCGCTACCTCGACTTCGTCCCGCGGGCCGCCTTCTTCGACCGCGTGCAGGACGCCGCGGACACCCCGGCCTTCAAGGAGGTCGCCCGCGTCGGTGACGCACGGCTGCTGCGCCTGGTGCGCTGCGGCGGCGAGCCCGTGACGTCACCGCGCTGAACCGGCCGCGCCGGCGCGCAGCTCAGGTCGGACGGGTCAGAACCGGCGGTTGAGCAGCACCGGCAGGGCGGCGCGGGCCGCGGTCACCGTCTCGAGGTCGACATCGACGGTCATCGACGACGGCGGCCCGCCGAGCTCCCCGAGCACCTCGCCGAGCGCGGAGACGACCAGCGATCCACCCACCCCCGTCGGTGCGCCCGCCCGCTCGCGACGGGTGGCTCCGGCCGGTAGCGCGTCAGCGTCGATGCTGCCCGGGTCGCCCTGGTCGCACATCGCGACGACGCAGGTGGCGTCCAGCGCCCGGGCGCGCACCAGGACCTTGAGCTGCTCGGCCTTGCCGGGTCCGCTCCCCCACGACGTCGGCAGCGCGACCACCCGCGCCCCCGCGTCGGCCATCGCGGTGAAGAGGCCGGGGAACCTCACGTCGTAGCAGGTGGCGACGCCGACCCCCACGCCGTCGACGTCCACGACCAGCGGTGAGGAGCCGGGCTCGACGGTCGCGGACTCCCTCGAGCTGAAGGCGTCGAAGAGGTGGACCTTGTCGTAGGAGGCCTCGACGCCGCCGCCGGTCACGAGCGCCGTGTTCCGCACCCGGCCGTCGGCCCCGGGGGTGAACATCCCGACCACGACGGTGAGCGCCCCACCCGAGCCCTGCTCCGCCTGCGCGACGGCGCGGCGCACCCCTGCGGCCCACGGTCCGTCGAGCGGCTCGGCGGCCTGCGCCAGCGGCCCGGCCCCGAAGGCCCGCATCGTCGCCTCGGGCAGGACCAGCAGGCGGGCCCCCGTGCCGGCCGCCCTCGCGACCGCGTCGCGGACGAGGGCGAGGTTGGCGTGGGGGTCCGCTCCGGAGAGCAGCTGGTCCACGGCGATGCGCACCCCGCCATCCCACCACGCCAGGTCGGGGCGCCCCGAGGGATCAGTGGGGGGCGCAGCCCGGCGGCGGGGGCACGACGGCGTAGGCGACGACGGGCCCGGAGCGCACCACGGGCTCCAGCGCGTCGACGCCGGACAGCCCCGCGAAGCCCCCGTGGGGCTCCTCCTTCGCCGAGACGAGCGTCGGGGCGTCGTAGACGTAGCAGACCGACAGCGCCTCGAGCGCTGCGCGGACGCTCGGATCGGTGTCCGCCCGGTCGAGGCCCTCGAGGAGGGTGAGCGCGTCACCGTCGGGCTCGCGGTCGTCGTAGTGGGTGAACATCGGCATCGTGCCGGTGAGCGCGTAGAGCCACGGGGAGCCGTCGAGGGGGTCGTTGAGGATCCGCCCGCCGGGAGGCAGGGGCTGTTCGGAGAGGGCGCCCATCACCGTGCGTGCGTCGGCCCCGACCACGCGCTCCGTCCACGCGGCGCGCACCCGCGGTCCCGCCCGCTCGACGCTGGAGAACCCGACGGCGAGGACCACCGCGGCCAGACTCGCCGCGCAGGCGCCGAGGAGGAGGTGGCGACGCGTGCCGAGCGACCCGCCGGGACGGGTCCGGCCTGCGCCGAGGCGCCGATCCCGATCGACAGCGTCGGTGCTGCTCCTCCCCTCCAGCAGCGTCGGGGACCCCGCGGTCACGGGGGGCGTCGGGCCCGCACCAGCGCGCAGAACCACCTCCGGCACCACCTGCAGGCCAGAAGTCGCCCGCACGTTGATGGCCGCGGCGGCACCCGGGCCAGCGGATGCCTGCCCCGTCGCGGACCCACAGCCCACCGCGACGCCCGCCAGCTCCCGCTCGGTCGCCGCTCCCGGCGCCAGGGCCGGAGCAGCACCGGTGTCGGGGAGGGTGATGACCCGCACCGGCCACCCGCCGGTGCGCAGCGCTGCCACCGAGGACGAGGAGACGGCGGGGGCGGAGCGCGCCGGGCCCGCTGCGGTGTGTGCCAGCAGCCGCGAGGCGCCGCTGGCCACCGCGAGGCCGACGCCGAGCGCGCCGACGAGCGCGACCAGCGCCACCAGGCGGGACTCGACGTTGAAGAACCACCCGGTGATGAGCGTGAGCGGGGCCGCCACCGGCGTGAAGGTCTCCAGCGCGGCGAGGACCAGCACCAGCCACAGCCCGGCGATCCACCGCGCGCCCCGCGTCAGCGCGCAGCCGAGGGCGCCGGCGGCGAGCAGCGCGCCGGCGAGGGGCTGCCCGGCGTCCGAGGTCACCCCGTACCCGGTGCCGGGGACCACCGGCGCGCTGAGGCCGGCGACCGCGGCGAGCGCCGGCGCCAGCCCCTCGCCGAGCCGGTAGTCGTAGGCGAACACCGACGCCACCGCCCCCACGTGCTCGCGCGCGAGCACCGTCGCGCCGGCGGCCAACGCCACCGGTCCCGCCACCGCGAGCAGAGCGCGGGTACGGGCGCGCCCTGTCCCGGCGAGCGCGCGGCCGGTGACCCACGCGGTGGAGACCAGCACCGCGAGCACCGCCCCGGAGGGATGGACGAGCCCCGCACCGGCCACGGCGAGCAGCGGGACCGCTGCGGCCCCGGTACGCGTCATGACCCTGCGCCGGGCGGCCCGGACGCACACCACGAGGGCGAGGACGGCCACGAGCGCGAGGACGAAGCTGACGGTCATCGGCCAGGCCGGGCGCCACACGCGGTCCAGGGGGAAGGCGGTCGGCAGCACGCCGACCAGGGCGGCCACCCCGGCACCGACGCCGCGCGCCCGGTGGTCCAACCGCTGCCCGTCCCGGCCGACCAGCTCGGCGGCCAGCGCCCACGTGAGGGCGGCCAGCACGAGGGGCAGCACCATGACCACGGCCACGGCCACGGCGGCCTGGAGGGAGACGGACACCCCGGCTCCGGTGGCCCTCTCGACCAGCGCCGCCTGCACGTGGAGCCCGGAGGGGTACCAGGAGGTGACGTCGCGCCAGCCCGCGCCGATGAGGGCGCCGGCCACCGAGGGCCGGCCGTCGCCCGAGTCGGCGATCAGCCGGGTGAGGTTCGCGTGCCAGGCCGCGTCCCAGAGCTGGTTGACCACGCCGGGGCGGGCACCGGCGAGGGCCACCACGGCGCTCAGCGCCCCCGCTCCCACCACCGCGCCGCCGGCGGCCAGGAGCAGCCCTGTGCGGCGGCGGGACGACGGGCGGGGCCGGTCCCGCCCGCGAGGGACGGGGGGAGGCTCAGACCTCCGCAGCGCCGCACCACGGGTGAGCGCTGCGGCGAGCACGAGAGCCGCGACGGTGGCCGCAGCGGCGCCGGCGCCGGTGACCTGGCCGCCGAGGGCCGCCCATCCCCCGAGGACCGCGGCGCTGAGGGCCGGGGCGACCACCGCCGCCCACCGCCACGGCAGGCCGAGCACCCGCCCGAGCAGGGCCCCGGGCACCAGGGAGGTCGCGGCCGCCACCGCGAGGGGTCCGAGCAGCAGCAGCACGCGCAGCAGTCTCGGCGACGCGCGGTGCCCCGCGGGGGCGAACGCCGCGAGGGGCGCCCACCTCAGCGCGGGGCGGCGGTCAGCGCTGCGGGTTGATCACCGTCTTGACGGTCCCGGGCGCCCCGGTGAGCTCCAGGGCGTCCGCGCTGCCTGAGAGGTCGAAGCGGTGGGTCACCAGGCTGGCGACCTGCGCGCGGCCCGAGGCGACGAGGGCGATGGCGGTCGGCCAGGTGTGGCGGTAGCGGAACACCGGGACGATCGTCAGCTCCTTGTTGGACGTCTGGGTGATCGGCAGCGGGACGGCATCCTCGTGGGAGAGCCCGATGACCGCCACCCGGCCGCCGGGGTTGAGGTCCTCCAGCCCGGTGGCGAGCACGCCGGGGGCGCCGGAGCACTCGAGGAGGACGTCGGCCCCGGTGGCGACGCCGGGACCCTTCCCGGGCTCGACCACCTCGAAGCCGAGGGAGGACGCGAACTCCAGGCGGTCCGTCGCGATGTCGCTGAGCACCACCGAGGCGGCGCCCATCGCCCGCGCGGAGATCCCGGCGAGGAGCCCCACCGCGCCGGCGCCGGTGATCGCGACCGTGTCGCCCGGCTCGACCCCGGCGCGCTCGCAGCCCCACAAGCCCACGCTGAGCGGCTCCAGCAGGGCGCCCTCCTCGTAGCTCATGGAGTCCGGGAGGGCGAAGAGCTGCCGGACGTCGGTGACGAACAGCTCGGTGAGGGCGCCGTCGAAGGGCGGGGTGGCGAGGAACTCCATCTGCTCGCAGAGGTTGTAGCGCCCCCTCGTGCACTCCTTGCACGTGCGGTCGGGGGTACCGGGCTCGATGGCCACGCGGTCCCCCACCGATAGGCCGCTCGACGCAGCAGCCCCGGGGCCGAGACCCACCACGCGTCCGGCCGCCTCGTGGCCGAGGATGATCGGCCCGTCCACGACGTAGTCGCCGATCTTCCCGTGCCGGTAGTAGGCGACGTCCGAGCCGCACACCCCGACGGCCTCGACG
>JBBSRD010000196.1:0-6067 GCA_038243415.1 Actinomycetales bacterium
CTCGACCCCGGTGCAGCGGGGCCAGGATGTTCTCGACCATCACCGGGCCCCAGTCGAAGCACGCGTGGTTCCACGCCACGTCGTCGGTGTGCGCCACCGCCGAGGCCGGGATCGCGCTCCGCAGTCGTCGGGCCAGCACGGACTTGCCCGCACCCCCGCGCCCATCGACGGCGACCACCCGCGGGCGGCCCTCCACGTTCGGGCAGGCCTGACGCAGGTCGTCCACGAGCTCAGCCAGGCTCTGCACGCGCCAGCCGCCGGCCTCGACCTCTTCGTGGCTCAGTCGCACGAACGCCCTTCCCTGTCCACGGCCGCCCGGTGCCGGCCAGAGCTGCCGGGGGGCGGTGCGCGCGAGGCTAGCGCCGCGCCTCGCCCCCCGGCGCCCACCGGCAGCAAGCAGCGGCCTCGATGCGTGGCAGACCACGAGCGGCGCGGGCCCCTACCGCGGAGACGGTGCGGGCGCCCGTGGTCGCTGCCCGAGCCGGGGTTCTCCGTTGGTGGTGCTGGCCGCGGTCAGGCGAAAGCGCCTCGGTGGCGCCAGATCCAGTCGGTGACCGGCGCCGGCGCCCGCCCGGTCAAGTCTTCGACGGTGGTGGTCAGCCCCGGGTCGTGGCGCCCGCTGCGCACCACGTCGGCGAACTGGGCCACCAGGTTGCTCGCGGTCCACGCGTCGACCCCGCCGGCGCGCAGCGCCGCGCGGTACAGGGGTGCGGGCAGGAACACCGGGCGCACGCCCCGGCCCAGAGCGCTGGAGAAGCGCAACGCCAGGTCGGGGTAGGACAGCGCCTCAGGACCGGTGAGCACGTAGCTGGCTCCTGCATGCCCGGGGCTGGTGAGCACTGCGGCCGCGCAGGCGGCGATGTCGGCGACGTCGATCCATCCGGTGGCGCCAGCCCCGCTGGTGTGCGGCAGGAACCCGCGGCGGATCGTCGAGGCGTTGTTCAGCAGGTTGGGGTAGAACGCTGAGGGCTTGAGCAGCGTCCAGCCCAGGCCGGAGGCCTGGAGGTAGGCGTCGGAGTAGGCGTGCCCGCGCGCCCAGGAGATCGGGGAGTCCGCCTCGGCGTCGCCGGAGGAGAGCTTGACGACGTGGGGCGTGCCCGCGGCGGCCGCGGCGTCGATGGCGGCGCGGTCCTGGCCGTACTGCTCGGGGGTGGCCGCGGAGAGCAGGAACATCGACTCGCAGCCCTCCAGGGCGTCGCCGAGGTTCTCAAGCGATCCGGTCACCGCCTCGATGCCGCGCTCGGCCCAGGCGGCGACGGTTTGGGGGTTGCGGCTTATCGCGCGCACCGGGACGTCGGCGGCCACCAGGGCGTCCACCAGCTCGCGCCCCACCGAGCCGCTGGCGCCGGTGACCAGCACCCGCCCGGCGGCAGAGATGGAAGAGGATGTCGACGTCGTTGCTGGTGCGGTGGTGGAAAAGTGTGTCATGGTGCCTCCAGTATCAGGTTCCTGATTACTGGTCCACGGTAAGCACTCACCAGGGAGGACGCCATCGCACCGCAGATCACCGCTGCCGACGTCGACGCGCTGGTGGGCTGGTCGCTGATCCGCGCCGCCCACCGCGTCGAGCAGGACCTCAACGCTGTGCTGGCCGAGGTGGATCTGAGCCCAGTGCAGTTCGGGGTCCTGGCGACCCTGGCCACCGGAGCGCCGCGCACCCAGGCCGAGCTGGCGCGCACCGTGCTGGTGCGCCCGCAGTCCATGGCCGGGGTGGTCACCGCGATGGTCGCGCGCGACCTCATGGTGCGCGCCGGCCCTGGAGGACGCGGGAGGGCCACGCCGCTGGCGCTCACCGAGCGGGGCCAGGCGTTGCTGGACCGCGCCTGGCCGATCGTCGCGCGCGCCCACGGTCCGGGGCGCCTGGGCCTGGACGCCGGACAGACCCAGCACCTGCTGGCCGCCGTCCACCACTTGGCCATCGCTCCGGCCCGGCCTGCCGGCGCCTCCTCGAACACGCCGTGTCTCAAAACTCCAGCTGTCGCAAAACCTAGGAACTGAGACACGCGGCCCACCGTGTCGTCGTGGTGATCCGGGACGCCAGCCCCGCCACGGTGGGTGACTGCGTACGCCGATCGGTCCAGGCTCTGCGGGGATGGTGTCGTGTTCTGACTTGTTCGATGGCCGGTGGTGTGGGTGTACTTCGCGCGTGGGGGGCACGGAGACGGTGATGCACGCGGACTTCGTCGACGACGCGGTGCGCACCTTGCGCGCCGCGGCGCCGGGGGATCTGGCCCGGGTGAGCGAGGCGGCTGCGGTGCTCGCCCATGGCGATCACCTGCTGGTACAGGTGGTGCGCGAAGCCAGGGCGGCAGGTCGGTCGTGGTCCCAGATCGCCGCGGCGCTGGAGACCAGCACCGCCGTGGCTCGCCAGCGCTGGGGCTCACCGCGCCAGGATGCCGAGCGGGCTGAGCTCCGGTGGTCACCGGTGCGGGCGCCGGTGCTGCGCGCGGATGAGGTGCTGGCCCAGCCGCTGGTGCTGGCTGCCGCGGCGCTCAGAGACGGCGGCATGGGCTTGACGGTGGGAGGGGATGGACCAGCACCAGGTGGTGGTGGTTCGGGCGAGGACGTGATCGCCACGGTCAGCGGGCTGATGGCAGGCCATGGACCGGGACAGGGCAGTCAGTGAACGCAGCCCTGGAGGGTCGCCCGCCCGGGAGCAGGTAGCTGGCCGGCCCCGCTCATGCCGTGGCCGGGCGCGAGGGCTGGACCCAGTTGAGGCTGGGGCGTGGGCGCGTGCGAGGCGTCATGACCACCCTTCCTCAGCGGGGCAGCCCGCCTGCGCTGAAGAGCGTGAGACGTCCGCCGGGCCAGGGATTATAAGGACCTGTGCACCGGCCCGGAACCGGCGCGCAGGTCCCCCAGGTCAGTGCGGCACTGTGCCGCTTGGACCCCCGGGGGACCTGCGCGTTACGCAGGATCGGTCCCCTGTCGCGCCGCGCCGCGAGAAGTCCGCCGACGTTGCCGCCTGGACTGTTCCGCGCGCCACGGTGTGGCGTGAACGTCGCTCAGGACTTCAGCCAGGCCACCGCGTTCTCGCGCTCACCGGGGGCGAAGATCTGCATGGTCATCAGGGGCAGGTCGTTGGTGGCGTTGACGACCTCGCTCAGCGCTGACATGTCGGTGAGCACCGCGGCGCGCTCGACGTCGGCGAGCAGGCCCGCGCCCTTGAGTTCGTTCCACAGCGCCTCGGGCTGATCGCGCTCGAGGTCGATGCCGTGCATGTCCACCAGGATGCGCACCGCGCCATGGCCCGAGGCCTGGGTCAGGTGCTGGCGCACGGCGTCGATCTCGTCGGCCTGGATCCCCCCGTCGTAGGTGAGGGTGACGATGTTGGTGTTCTCGACGGTGTCGCTGCTGAGCACGGGTGTTCCTTCTCTTGAGCCGATGGTCGAGGCCAGCGTGGCGCAGAGCAGGCGATCCGTCGCGGTGAGAAGCGGGGAATGAGCGGGGATCGTGTGCTGGGGGGTGCTCGGTGACCTCAGCGTGAGGTGGCGATCACGGTAGGCAGGCTGAGCGCGCGGTGGTGGCCGTGGGCGGGGCCCGCGAGGCGAGGCGCTGCGGGGGAGGTCGCCGGTGCGCTGGGGGCCCGCGCGGATCAGGACGTGAGGTCGATGATGGAGATGTCGACCGCGGTGACCGTGAGGTCGGTGAGCTGGGCGATCTTCTCGATCACCGCCTGGCGGACCTGGGTCGTCACGGTGGGGATCACTGCGCCGGCTGCCAGGACCAGGGCCATGTCGATGACGACGTGGTGGCCGCTGACGCCGACGGCGGTCCCGTGCCTGGCCACGGCGCTCTTGCCCGATGCGCCGCCGCTGCCGGCCGCGGCGCTGACATCGGGCACGGTCAGCGCGGCGCGGCGGGCGATCGCGCCGATGACGCGGGCGGCCAGGCGCGTGGCCCCGAGGTCGCTGGCGGCGAGCAGGGCGTAGGAAGGATGGCGGGGCAGCTCGCGCACCCGGGCCATGACCGCCTGGACCAGTCCTGCGGGAGCGCTCACGTGCTCGCGGGTCAGTATCGAGACCGGGGCCCACAGCTCTTCGAGCTCGGCGATCGCCGCCCGGCAGTGCGGGCACAGCCGCTGATGGGCGGCGCGCTTATCGTGAGGAGTCTGGCGCTCGGCGACCTGAGCGAGGAGCTGGTCGTAGTTCGCCCCGCACTCCAGGCGCGGTGCGTCGGCGTCGCGGGTGTTCGTGCCGCGCTCTGTCGTCTGGCCGCTCGCTGGTTCCACCGTCGAGCTCACCTCCACTCCCGCAAGTTGTGCACCAGGGTGGCCCGAGCGCGGTGGACGCGCACCCGCGCGGCGGACTCGCTGATCCCCAGGACCCTCGCGCTCTCGGCGTGGGAGCACCCTGCCACGGTGTGCAGCACCAGGGCTGCGCGTTGGTCGAAGGGCAACGCGAGGATCGCCGTCTGCGCGGCCGCGAGCTGGGCGCGGGCGAGCACGACCTGTTCGGGCCCGGGCTCCCACGTTCCTCCGATGCCGGAACCGTCGCCGGGCCGGTTGTTGTCCACGTCCTCCAGCGGCGCGGTGGGGCGCGCGGCGCGGCGATGGTTGTGGCAGCCGTTGATCACGATCCGGGTCAGCCAGGTGTTGAAGGACGACTGGCCCGCGAAGGCCTCCAGGTGGCGCCAGGCGGCGACCATCGCGTCCTGGACGATGTCCTGGGCGTCGTGGGGGTCCCCGGTCATCCGCAGCGCGATGGCGTAGGCGCGGTCGGCGTGGGCGCGCACCAGCTCACCGAAGGCCTCCTCGTCACCGCCCTGGGCGCGAGAGACCAGCTCGCCCTCCCACGCCGGCGAAGAGGGGGTGCTCATCGGCGGTAACGATGTCGAGCGCACGGTGTCTAAGCAAGGGAGACACCATCCCGCGGACGTCCGCGCCCTCACCGGCGCCGCGCACGCCCCGCACACCCACGGCCAGCAGCGGCCATCTCGACCACGGAGGAACCACCATGAGCACCCCCACGTCATCCCAGCCCGGCAACCAGAGCACCCAGAGCCAGCAGGGCAGCCAGGTCGCGAAGAGCGACTCGAGCGGTGTGCTGTCTACCGGGACCCCCAGCGACCTGCAAACCTCGCAGGGCAACACCACCATCGCCGACGGCGTGGTCTCCAAGATCGCCGGGCTCGCCGCCCGCGAGGTCTCCGGCGTCAATGCTCTGGGCGGCGGCGCGGCCCGGGCCTTCGGCTCGCTGCGCGACCGGATCCCCGGCGCGTCGAGCTCGACCAGCCAGGGTGTCAGCGTCGAGGTCGGTGAGACCCAGGCCGCGGTCGACCTCGACGTCGTCGCGGAGTACGGGGTGTCCATCGCCGACCTGGCGAAGTCGATCCGCAAGAACGTCATCTCCTCGGTGGAGAGCATGACCGGCCTGGAGGTCGTGGAGGTCAACATCTCCGTCAACGACATCCACCTGCCCGGCGACGACGACAACCAGAAGGATGACCAGCGCCGCGAGCAGGACTCCTCGCGGGTCCAGTGAGCGCCGCGACCACCGGCCCGGGCGCGCAGGAGGTCGACGTCGACGCGGTGGCCGCAGCCGTGGCGGCCCTGCCAGAGGTCGCCTCGCTGGCCAGCGGCGGACTGGTGCCGGTGGCCACGTACTTGCCCGGGCGCCGGGTGCTCGGGGTCCGGGTCGAAGACACCGCGGTCACCGTCGCGGTGGTCGGCGCGCTGTGGACCCCGGTGGCCACCCTCGCCTCATCCGTACGCCGCGCGATCACGCCGCTGGCCGGTGGGAGGCGCATCGATGTTCACGTCGAGGACGTCGCCGCTCCCGGTGAACGCCCCGGCGACTGACCGGGCCAGCACCACCAGTCCCACCGCCTCACCGGGCGCCCCCACGGGCCCCGGTGAGGCGCCCCGGCACGCAGGATCCCTGCGCCCGTCCGCCCCCACCCTCACTCTTGGAGATCTCATGTCCCCCACCTCCGTCGGCCTGTTCGCTGGTCTGCTCCTCGCCCTGATCGGGGCGATCGGCGGCTTCGACTCCTTCCTGCTCGCTCTGTTGCTCGGCGCCGTCGGCATGGTGATCGGGCGCGTGGTCACCGGCAAGCTGGACCTCAC
>JBBSRD010000197.1:0-6061 GCA_038243415.1 Actinomycetales bacterium
CCGGAGCGCAGCACCAGCGGCACGCCGGCGGCCGCGGTGGCGGCCATGAGGGCGCCCACCTCGCCGGCGTCGGCAGCGACGACCACGGCCCGGGGAACGAGCAGCACGTGGGAGGCGTCGTGGGCGGCAGCGTGCACGTCGATCGCGCGGGTCTTGACCCGGGCGGGATCCGCCACGGCGGCCCGCAGGGACTCGATCAAGTCGTCGCGGTTCATGGGACCTTCCGTCCGAGCGCGGTGCCGGGTGCGGCACTCCCCACGATCTCAGGGCCCAGGGGGGAGCGCCAGGCCTGCACCGCGTTGCGGCGTCGGGGACAGCCGGCCGTCACCCGCTGATGCTCCACCCGGCCAGGGGGGCTCGGCGGCGCGGACGGCATCCGCGTCCAGCAGCGGGTCGACACGCACGCCGAGCGCGAGCAGGTCGGTGTGCAGGTCTGCTGAGGTCTGTCGGTGGCCACGCTCGACGGCCCGGTAGAGCACCCCGACCATGGCCTGGACGGGCAGCACCGAGATCGCCAGCACCTGGTCCACGGTGGACGCTCCTCACTCGCTGAGCACCCAGGCCAGCACCGCCGAGGCGTCCAGGACGACTCTGGGCCCACCCGCAGCGCTCACAGGCCCAGGTGCGCGAGCAGCGCCGCCCCTGCCGCCTCGCTGTCATCTGCCACGACGTCGAGCCCGGACGGCTCGGGGGCGGAGGCGAGCACCCGCGCCTTGATCGACTCCACCGTCTCGATCACCATGCGGCCCTGGCCGTCAGCGCGCGCCACCACCTCGGCGCCCTGGTCGATACCCGCCGCGCGGCGCACAGCCGCCGGCACCACCACACGGCCCTTGCCCCCCACCCGAAACGCAGCGGAAGAAAGAGGAGAGGCACTCGTCACCGTCAAGGCTCCATGCTTCTCTTCGGGTGTCACCCCGTCAAAAACGTGTCACGCCTCGAACCAAAGATCCCTGTAACACCAAAGAGACCACCGCGAGCGCCGCTGCGAGACGGAGCCCGCCCCGCCACTGGAGCGAGTGGAGCGACGACGCCAGGGTTGCAGCCGGTTGCAGCAGAAGTCTGTGGGGCGTGACGTACTGAGGGGATCGGACTACAGTCCCCGACGTCGGCGAAGAAGGGTGAACATCGATGGCGATGCCGCAGTCGAGAACAACGCAGGAGCCCTCCTCCGAGGCGATGGAGTGGATCGAACGGCTCGTGCGCATCGACACGACCAGCCGGGACACCAACCTGCCGGTCATCGACCTGGTGGCCGAGCAGGTCCGCGCCCTGGGCGTCGAGCCGGTCCTGGTCTTCAACGCTGAGCGGACGAAGGCGAACCTGATCGCGACGTTCCCGGCCGCTGACGGTTCGAGCGTGGGCGGAGTGGTCCTCTCCGGGCACACCGACGTGGTGCCCGTCGACGGCCAGGACTGGAGCAGCGACCCGTTCACCCCCGAGGTCCGCGACGCCAAGCTGTACGGGCGCGGCACGTGCGACATGAAGGGCTTCCTCGGCGTCGTCATCAGCCGCCTGACGAGCATCGCCCAGCATCCGCTGGCCGAGCCGATCCATCTCGCCCTGTCCTACGACGAGGAGATCGGCTGCGTCGGCGCCAGGGACCTCGTCCAGGACCTGGTCGACCGCGGGCTGGAACCCCGGGCCTGCATCGTCGGTGAGCCGACGAGCATGCGGGTGGTCCGCGGCCACAAGTCGATGACCGTGGTGCAGGTGGACCTCTACGGCGTGGCCTCGCACTCGTCGTTGACCCCGCGAGGGGTCAACGCCGTCGAGCACGCCGCACAGCTCATCCGCTTCGTCCGGTCGCTCGCCGACGAGCACGCCCAGCAGGGTCCCTTCGACCCGGCGTACGAGGTGGCCTTCACGACGTGCAGCTGCAACACCGTCTCCGGCGGCATCGCCATCAACACCGTGCCCGCCCACTGCGGCCTGGGCTTCGAGCTCCGCACCATCGCCGAGGACGACCCCGACCAGATCCTCGAGCGGTGCCGCGGCGAGCTCGACCGGATCCAGGCCCAGATGCGGGAGGAGAACGCCGACGCACGGGTGGAGATGACGGTCGTCGCCCGGTCCCCCGGTCTCGAGACCGCCCCGGACGCCGACGTGGTCGCGATGGCCGTCGCCTGCGGCGGCGAGGAAGCCGACGGCAAGGTGACGTACGGGACCGAGGCCGGGCTGTTCGACCAGGCGGGGATCCCGACCGTCGTGTGCGGGCCGGGGGACATCGCGCAGGCCCACTCCCCCGACGAGTTCGTCGCCCTGGACCAGATCGCCCGGTGCGAGCGCTTCATCGACGCGGTCGTCGCCCGAGCCCGGGAGTAGCTCCCCACCCAGGATCTTGCACGGCTCGGACGCACCTCGCCGACCACCACCACACCGAGAGCACGAGGGCGACATGGCCACCAGCACCGCACCAGAGGTCACCCGCGAGCAGCTCGACGCGGCCCGCAAGGCCGTCATCAGCAGCTCGCTCGGGAACGCCCTCGAGTGGTTCGACATCATCGTGTACGCGACGTTCGCCCTGGTGATCGCGGAGAACTTCTTTCCCGACCAGAGCGGCTACGTGGGGCTGGTGCTCACCTTCGCCACCTTCGCCATCTCCTACGTGATCCGCCCCCTGGGGGCGATGGTGCTGGGCAGCTACGCCGACCGGCGCGGCCGCAAGGCGGCGCTGACGCTGACGATCCTGCTCATGACGCTCGGCACCGCGGTCATGGCGTTCGCGCCCACGGCCGCCTCGGTCGGCGCCTGGGCCGGCTTGATCATCCTCGTCTCGCGTCTGATCCAGGGCTTCTCCGCGGGCGGGGAGTTCGGCACGGCCACGACGTTCCTCGTCGAGACGGCGCCGCACCGCAAGGCCTTCTACGCCTCGTGGCAGGTGGCGAGCCAGGGCGCGTCGCTGCTCATGGCCTCCGCCTTCGGCTTCGTCCTGACCACCCAGCTCTCCCAGGAGGCGCTCTACAGCTGGGGCTGGCGGGTGCCGTTCTTCTTCGGGCTGCTCATCGGCCCGGTCGGCTGGTACATCCGCTCGCGCCTCGACGAGACCGAGGAGTTCACCTCGACCCCCCGGCAGGGCTCGCCGCTGTGGGCCACCCTGACCGTCCACCTCGGGCGGGTCCTGACCGCCGCTGCGGCCGTGGGGGTCGCCACGATCTCGGTCTACCTCATCCTCTACATGCCGACGTTCGCGGTGAACAACCTGGGCCTGCCGGCAGAAGCAGGCTTCATCGGCGGCGGGGTGGCCGGGCTCATCACGTTGGTCGCGGTCCCCTTCATCGGGACCCTCGCCGACCGGGTCGGCCCGGCCCGGATCATGACCTGGGCGGCAGTGGCCGCCATCGTCCTCGCCTGGCCGCTGTTCTACGTCATCGTCAACGCGCCGTCGATCCTGTCGCTGGCCCTGGTCATCGCCGTCCTCGGGGTGATCATGGCCTTCTACTTCGGCCCGCTCCCCGCGCTGATGGTGTCCATGTTCCCCACCGAGGTCCGCGGCAGCGGGCTCTCGGTGTCCTACAACCTCGGGGTGACGCTCCTCGGCGGCATCGCGCCCCTGGTGCTGACGTGGCTGCTGCAGATCACCGGCTCGCTGTACGCGCCGAGCGTCTACTACATCGCGGTCGGCTTCCTGTCGCTGGTGGGGCTGTGGTCCGCCCGCACCCGGTACGGCCAGCGCTGACCGCTCGCGCCTGCTCCCCCGATGCCGCCCCGGAGCGCTGGTCGCGGCGCGCAGGGTCAGTTCCGCGTCACCCGCACCACGTCGTACTCCGTGCCGGGGGTGGTCTCGGTGCCGAAGCGGGCGTTCACGGCGTAGAGGAAGGGCCCGAACAGCCCGACCGTCGTCGGGACGTCGAGGTCGTCGTCGGTGAGGGTCCCGGTGATCGAGGCGCTGGTGCCCGCGTCGTCGAGCTCGAGCACCGCGATCTGGTTCAGCCGGTTGCGCACCACGTAGAGGGTGCTGCCCTCGCGCAGCAGCCCGTCGCCGTTGCTCAGGGCGCCGTCCTCCAGACCCGACACCCGCGTCGTGGCCCCGGTCGCCGGGTCGATGAAGTACAGGAGCCCGGTCGCGGACTGCACCGCGAGCAGGCCCTCACCGCCCGGGGCCGTCTCGATGCCGTTGAGGTTGAACCCGTCGTCGACGACCTGGAGGTCACCGCTCAGCGGCAGGGCCCGGGCCTCGCCCCCGAGGGAGCCGCCCGCGCCGATCGGCACCACCTGCAGCGTCCCGGACTGCGAGTCGGTGAAGTACGCGGCGTCCCGGGTGACCGTGACGTCGTTGATGAAGCCTCCGCCGGGCGCCGTGAGCTGGTAGGTCGCGAGCTCTTCTCCGCTCAGGGCGTCGTAGACCCGCGCCGCGCCAGTGGGGCCGCCCGCCACCCACAGCCGGCCGCGCCGGTCCACCTCGATCCCGGCGGCCACCTGCCCCTCCTGCCCCGGCACCAGCACCTCGCCGCGGCCGGTGACGACGTCGCCGCGCCAGATCGCCCCGCCCTGGAGGGAGCCCGCGTACAGGAGCGGGCCGTACCCGAGCGCCACACCCTCGGGGGCGAAGCCGTCGGGCAGGGCGATCACCTGGGGGAAGAGGTCGGCGAGACCGAGACCGGGCAGGGCGTCGAGCCCCGGCAGGTCGGGCAGCCCGGCTCCCACGGCGGCTGCCTCCAGGCCGGAGGCCCATCCCTCGAGCCGCACGGCCGGCTCGCGGGGCTCGACGGGAGCAGCCGCGGTGGTGGTCGTGGTGCGCTCCGGCTCGGCCTCCACGGCGTCGGCGACGAGGGCGGGGCTGGTCAGGGCGAGAGCGATCAGGGGCGTCAGGACGGTGCGCAGCATGGTGCCTCCTCGAGAGGTGCCCGCAGCCGCGGCGGCTCGGGGGGTGATCAACATGTCACGGTTCGTCACTCCGGGCCCGCCGGGCGTCCTCGACGGCGACACCACCGGCCACCTGCACATGTACCTGTACATCGTGCAGGTGGAGATCGACATCCTGTCGCCGGTGGAGACGTTGCGGCGAGACGGGAACGACCGCGCGGACGTCGAGGTCAGGCTGCCACGGGCGGTCTCGCGCGCTCGCTGTCCGGCACGCTCGCGGCCTACGGCAACATGCCCGGCGGCGGCCTCGTCGTGCTGGGCCTCGACGAGCGGTCCGGCTTCGCCGCCACCGGCGTCGAACGCCCGTCGGTCCTCATGGAGGGGCTGGCCGCGATGGCCCGCCAGGCGCTCGACCCGCCGGTGACCTTCGAGGCCGAGCAGACTTTCTTCGAGGGCTCGACGCTCGTGGTCGCCCGCGTCGACGAGCTGCCGTCGTCGTCCGAGCCGTGCCGGGTCCGAGCGAGCGGCAAGGCGTACCTCAGGGCGCACGACGGCGACGACGAGCTGTCCCAGCTCGAGATCCAGGCCCTCCTCGCCGCGCGCGAGACCCCCACCACCGACGCGAACCCCGTGCCAGGGACCAGCGCCTCAGACCTCGATGCCGACCTGCTCGCCACCTGTCTACGGTCCCGGCGCGCGGGTTCGCAGCTCCTCACCGCCATGGACGACGGGGACGTGCTGCAGCGCACCGGCGTGGCGGCCGGCGAGAAGGGCGAGCTCAGCCTCGCCGGCCTCCTCGCGATGGGCGTGTACCCGCAGCAGCAGCTGCCCATGGCGGTCATCAGGGCATCGATCGCACCACGCCGCGGCGACGGATCAGGAACCCGCGCCGCCGACGCCCGCTCCTTCGACGGACCGCTGCCCGTGATGCTGGAGGAAGCCGCCGCCTGGGTGTCCCGCGCGACGATGACGGCTCTGGTCACCGGCGAGGACGGACCCGTCCGCGACACCCCTGAGATCCCTCCCGAGGCCGTCCGCGAGCTGGTCGCGAACGCACTCATCCACCGCGACTACGGTCCGTGGGCCTTGACGCAGGCCACGACGTTGACGGTGAGCGGCGACCGGATCTCCCTGACCAACCCGGGCGGCCTGTGGGGCATCAGCGTGGACCGGCTCGGGCGCAGCGGGGTCACGTCGGCGCGCAACGGGAGGCTGCTCACCATCTACCAGCACCTGCGGTCGTCCGACGATCGCA
>JBBSRD010000198.1:0-6045 GCA_038243415.1 Actinomycetales bacterium
CCGCGTGGGCGGCGGTCAAGCACACCCACGAGAAGGTCGGCGACCACTGGGAGCCCAAGGCCGGCGGCGCCAAGGGCCCCTCGGACGCCCAGGCAGAGGGCGGCGTCGGCACCGACCGTGAGACCGCGGGCGGCGTGGACGCCAACGCCTCCAAGGCCCACCTGGCCGACGTGGCCCGGCGCCTCGACGTGCCCGGCAGGTCGTCGATGACCAAGGACGAGCTGGTCGACGGCATCCAGGCCGCGAACGAGCGTCAGACGCGCGAGGCCGCCGCGACCGACGGCTGAGGCTGCTCCGTCGTCATCGGGACGACCCTGCGGCACAGCGCGATGGCGTCGACGAGGAGCTGGCGGAGCATCGCGTCGGGGTCCTCGATGCACGCCTCCGCGATGCTCACGGCCGCGTAGCCCACCACGTGGGGGACGGCGTCCCGGTGGTAGCCCTGACGCCTGCTCGCGGCCTCGGCGCCGAAGCGCCTGGCCCACGCGTCGGCCTGGGGGGCCCGGTCCAGCGCGGCGCGGGTGCCCGGCAGCAGCTGGCCGGGCGCGCGCCCGTCCTCGGTCGCGAGCGCCTGGTCGGCCGCGAGGGCGGCGACGGCCATGACCTGCTGGCGCTCCTGCGCGGCCACGGGCAGCGCCCGCGTGGCGCAGAGCAGCGCGAGGCGGGCGTCGAGGGAGGGGTCGGCGCTGCTGAGGCCGACGACGTCGGGGATGAGCGGGGCGAGGGCGCTGCGGGCGTCGTCGCTGCTGCGGTCGTTGGTCGCCCGGGCGAGCGCGGCGAGGCCGGCGTGGGTGCAGGCCGGGTGGTCGCTCCACCGCTCGCCGGCGAGGTAGGAGGCCATCTCCATGAAGCAGGCGCCCTTGTGGGGGCTGCGGTGGCGCCCGCGGGAGAGGACGGGCATCCCGAGCGGCGGGGACGAGAGGGCACGGGCAGCGCGGGGGGCGCGGATGGCGAACACGGGGTGCTCCTCGGGGCGGGCGGGCACGGCGGGACGGTGCTCTCCGGTGCGGGCCGACGGCGCCGGGCCGCTGGAGGTCGCTCCAGTGTGCGCGACGCAGCGACGCGGCGCCAGGGGCTGGCGGGTGCGCCTCAGCCCGCGTCGGCGCGGTCCTGGGCGGTGCGGGTGCAGTTCCTGCCGTCGGCCTTCGCGGCGTACAGCGCGGCGTCGGCCGCAGCCACCAGGTCGGCGGTGCTGGTGGCGGAGGCGTCCATCGTGGCCGTGCCCGCGGAGAACGTCGTCCCCGGCTGGAGCACGTCCCACCGCTCCCGGAGGCGGTCGGTGACCGCCCCGGCCTGGGCGCCGGTGGTCGCGAGCAGCACCAGCGCGAACTCCTCGCCGCCGTAGCGGGCCGCGTAGTCACCGTCGCGCAGGCCGACCCGCAGCAGCGTCCCGAAGTCGGAGAGCACGCGGTCACCCGCGGCGTGGCCCAGGCGGTCGTTCAGGGCCTTGAAGTGGTCGAGGTCGCAGATGACCACCGAGTCGCCCGGGGCGAGCCCCAGCAGGCGGTCGTCGAGGTCGCGGCGGTTGGCGACGCCGGTGAGGGCGTCGGTGTGGGCCTCGGTCCGCAGGTCCCCGCGAGCTCGCGCTGGCGCCGCGTCATGCGCACCAGCAGCTGGGCCACGAGCATCCACACGGAGACCGTGATGATCGCCCGGACGCCGAACCCAGCCGTGAACGTGCCGACGGTCAGCACGTACGTCGGGACGGCCGGGACCAGCGCCAGCCAGTTGGTGCGGGCGCTCTGCGTCAGACCGGTGACCGTGAAGGCGAGGATCCAGAAGCCGGCGTACGGAGCAGCCTCGGCGCCCAGGAAGGTCAGGGCGACCAGGGCGAGCACCGGGAGGACCAGCGCCGCCTGGAGGGGCAGGCGTCGCCACGGCACGCGCAGGCTCGCCAGCAGGGCGGCGACCATGACGACGGAGACGACCCCGATCCACCGCCAGTCCCTCGCGGTCGGGCTGAGCAGCGGGGTGGTGAGGAGGAGGACCGCCCCGGACGCCAGCAGCATCTGCTGACCGAGCACCACCGCGGGGGCCCGGCTCGTCCCCCGCAGGGCACGGCGGACCATCGCGCGGGGGCCGTCGGAGCGGCGACCGTGCGGGTGGCCGCGCACCGGGGCGCCGGCGAGCGCGGTCGCTGACCGCCCGTCGTTCATGACCATCCCGGGGCTTCGGCGCCGCAGGAGCAGCCCTTCACCCCTTCGGCGGGGCCTCACCCGTTCGAGTGGCGGAGGGCGTGGGATTCGAACCCACGGAGACGCATGACGCCTCAACGGTTTTCAAGACCGTCCCGTTCGGCCGCTCTGGCAGCCCTCCTGCGTGCGCGATGCTACGTGGCGGGGCGGCCGGGCGGCGAGCACCGACGGTCGCTGGCCGTGATGACGGCGGCCGGTCGGACGCCGGCCCGTGGCGGAGCGGTGCAGGATGACGTCGTGGAGCAGACCGATGAGGCGGTCGAGCCCGGGACCGTGGCGATGGTGCTGCGCCCGGTGGCGAACCGCTGGACGCGCTGGTGGGTCGTGACGTGTCTCGGGATCACGGCAGTCGTTGGAGTGCTGGCCGTGGTGACCCGCTCGACGGTGTTCCTGCCGATGCTGATCATGGGCCCCGGCTTCCTCCTGCAGCACCTGTTCACCACCCTCTCCCGCGTCGAGGTCGACGGCGACGGCATGGTGGTCCGCCGCCTGCTGGGCTCGAAGGACGTGCGGTGGGCCGACGTGGACGAGATGACGGTCGACCCGCCCGGTGGGCCGCGCCTCGTGCGATACCGCACAGGACGTGACGACCGCTTCCTGTCGTCAGAGCTGGCCGACGACGGGGGATTCGTGCTGCTCGACGCCTACCGGTCGGCGCGGCTCAGGGCTGACCGACCGTCCTAGGCACCGCACCGCACCGCACCGCACCGCACCGCACCGGCGCTCGCTGGTGGACGGCCGACCGACGCCGGGTCAGGGGCGGGAGGGCGGCGGCGTGGGCTTGGGGGGAGCGCCCGCGGACGCGGCTGGCGTCGGGGTGGGCGCGGCGGGTGCCGGGGTCGCCGTCGTCGCGTCGGGCGCGGCCACCGGGCGGAGCGCCGCACCGGCGAGGCGCCCTGCCAGACCGGCCCTGAGCGCGTCGAGCGCGCCGGCCCCCGCACCTGCCGCGGCGAGGTTCTGGGCGCGGACGGCCTCGAACACCTCTTCGCGGTGGACCTGCACCGCACGGGGGGCGTCGACGCCGATGCGCACCACGTCTCCGCGCACCTCGACCACCCTGACGGAGATCTCGGAGCCGATCATGATGGATTCGCCGGCGCGACGGGTGAGGACCAGCATGGGCCCAGGATAGACACTCTGAGTTGTAGTGCGTGACGCTCCGGAGAAACTGGGCGTATCCGTCGGGTCTGGCGTGCCCTGGGAGGGCCCTCAGGCACGCACCCGGGACCCGTAGGCGGGGTGGGTCCGGTCAGTCGGCGGCGCGACGGCGCGCGGCGCGCTGCCAGGCGAAGACGACCGACCGCAGCGCGTCGGCGTTGACGACCGGCTGCCAGAACTCCACGCACACGTCGGCCAGGTCGCGCCCGGGCTCGGTGATGGTGGGCGGCAGCCAGCGCAGGACGGTGCCCGTCATCTCGTGCTCGTCGAAGCCGGTGGGCTCGCCGTCGTCGCCGAACGCGGACGGTGCCGTGAGGCGGACGTCCACGACCGCGCTCTCGTCCTTCGCGCCCCTCCACCCCCCGACGGACGCCCGCAGGCCGCCCTCGGAGAGGTCCACGATGCTGCCGTCGGCCGCCTCGTCCTCGTCGTCGCGCAGGCTCAGCGCCACGTGGATCCGGCCCCCGCTGGCGCGGGCACGCACGAAGGTGCGCCGCTGCACGGTGAGCAGGGGGCCCACCGGCTCGCACCACCAGAGGGCCACGCCGTCGCGGTACCGCTCGACGATGCGCACGCGCAGCCCGAAGACCCCGCGACCGCTGGGCCAGCGCAGCTCGACCTCCTCGCCGTCCTGGGGCGGCTCCACGTCGCCCCGCCCGCGCGGGGCGGCGACGGCGACGGCGTCGGAGTCGAGGTCCTCGACGCGGCTGGAGCGACCGTCGACGCCCAGCCAGTGCTCCTCGTCGACGCCCGCGACCCGCACGAGGCCACCGATGCGGGGCACCTGCGAGGGCAGCGGGAACACCTGGGGCGCCTTCTGCCCGCCGCCGAGGCCTCCCAGCAGCCTGCTCATGTCACGACCTCTCTCTCGTGACCTGCAGTGCTCTCGAGGCCTGCGAGGTGGGCCTCGACGTCCTCGCGGGTGAGGTGGGCGGCCAGCGTGGCGACCCAGTCCACCGCCGTGGCGGGCTGGCCGTCGAGCAGGACCACGGGCGCACCCAGCTCCAGGGCGTCCGCCGGGGCGGTGGTCGCGGCGAGCCCCACCAGGGCCACGGCGTCCACGCCGCCCTGCGGCCCGACGGCGCGGAGCCACGCCTGTGCGTCGGAGGTGCGCCGGGTGGCGTCCACGACCGCCCACACCTGGTCCGCGTCGAGGGCGGCGAGCGCCGCGGCGGCCGCGCCACGCTCCCCCGGCGTGGGGGTGAAGGGGACGGGCACGAGGACGACCACCGGCTGTGCGTGGCGGCGGCCGGCGTGCGCGGCCCTGGCGGCGGCGCTGCGGTCCAGCGGCTCGGCGCCCGGCCGTGCGGTGCGGCGGTCCTCGGCGGCGAGCACGACCACCTGGTCGGCGCGCAGGCCCAGGCTCAGCGCCAGGGTGCGGGCGGTCTCGAGGCCGGCGCCGGTGCCCTCGGCCAGCACCGCGACGACGGGGTGGTCGCTGGCGCGAGGGGTGCGCCGCGGGCGGGCGTCGAGCGCGCTGAGGCGCTCAGCGATCACGCGCAGCGCCGGGGCCTGCTCGTCGGGGAGGCCGTCGAGCCAGCGGCCGTGCAGCCCGAGGCGGGCGAGCCGGTCGTGGAGGCCGACGAGAGGTGCCGGCGGGGTCTCGGGCTGCTCGGGCTGCTGAGGCTGCTGGGGCTGCTGCGGCTGCTCGTCGTCGCCGGGGGCAGCGTCCTCGTCGTGGGCGTCACCGCGGGACGCGGCGAGGGCGGCAGCGGCCATGAGCTCCGCGGGCACGGAGGGCAGCTCGGGCAGGGGTTCGTGGGGGTGCGGCTCCCCGAGCTCCTCGAGGGTGCTGGGCAGGGCGGGGGCACGGGTCGACGGTCGAGCGGCCTCCTCCAGCAGGACGTGCTCTTCGTCGGCGGCGGCGGCCTCGTCCGCGGGCCCCTCCTCGAGCAGCAGCTCCTCCGGCAGCACCTCCTCCAGGGGTGGCACCTCCTCCAGGGGCTCCGCCGGGCGCGCGGCCTCCTCGGCGCGGCGGCGCTCGCGGCGCGTCATCGGCGGCGGGCCCGGGGGGTCGGTCGTCGCGAGGACGTCCGGCTCGACGGCCTCCGGCTCGACGTCGTCCGGCTCAGCGGGTGCGGCAGTGTCGGCTGCGGTGCGCTCGACCAGCTCGCGCGGCACCTCCTGCAGCAGTGCGACGGCGTGCGCGGGCGGTGGCTGCTCCTCGACGTGGGCCTCGTGGGGGCCCTCGTCGTCCTCGTCGTCGCTCGGGTCGTCCACCTCTTCGGCCCACACCTGGTCGTCCGGCAGCCGGTCGTCCTCGGTGCCCTGGACGTCGTCGGGCTCCTGGACCTCTTCGGGCTCCTGGACGTCCTCGACCTCGTGCGTGTCGTCCACGACGCCCAGGGCGTCGAGCGCGCGGCGCAGCTGCTCGAGCGCGCTGGCCCGCTCCTCGTCGGCCTCGGGGCCGCCGCCGCCGAGCCCCTCGTCCAGCCCCTCCCCGAGATCACCGGTGAGGGCCCTCGCGTCGTCCGGCACCGCGAGGCGGTCGCCCCTGCCCTCGAGCCCGCTGCGCACGCTGTCGAGCACCTCGGTGAAGGCCAGCTTCTCCGTGGAGAACGGCTGCTGCACCGGCGAGCGGCTGGCCAGGGCCTCACGGACGGCTGCCAGCGCTGCGGCGCTCGGTGAGGAGTCGTCCCGCTCCGGCGCAGCAGCAGAGGCGTGCTCTGCCTCCTCCGCGGCGGCGAGCAGC
>JBBSRD010000199.1:0-6006 GCA_038243415.1 Actinomycetales bacterium
CCGCGCCCCGCGCGGGGTCCCCCCCCCCGCCCCCGCCCCCGGCGCCCGGCACCCCCTCCGCCCCGACGCCCCCCCCCGCGGCCCCGCCCCCGGCCGGGGCGCACGCGGACGCCTCCTCCGCAGCGACGGCGCCACAGGTGCTGCTGGCCAGCGTGGGGACCAAGAGCGACCCCGGCGCCTTCGAGATCGCCCTGACCGACCCGGACGGGAAGGCGGTCACCGAGGTGACGGCTGGAGACTGGACGATCGAGGTGCAGGACCACGCGAAGATCCACGACTTCCACCTGACCGGTGCTGGCGTCGACGAGGCCACCACCGTCTCCGGGACGGGCGGCACCTCGTGGCAGGTGACTCTCTCGCCGGGCGAGTACGACTATGTCTGCGACCCGCACTCCGGGAGCATGGCGGGCACCCTCACGGTGACCTGACCCACCACCGCCCACGACGCGCACCCCCGGCGAGCCCTGCGCACCTGGAAGGCACGAGAGGGTCCAGAGGGTTTCTCCTGTCGGCGGGAACCGTGCTCGCCGACGGCGGCCTGAGGCATCGAGGCACCCTCGGCACCGGCGAGAAGATCACCGGTACCTCGCGCGTGGGCATGATCGTCCTCGGTCCTGTTCCCGCCCCGGAGGTCTCTCAGTGCCAGCCCCGGCCCGCACCGCCGCCGCCGCGGGCCTCCCCGGGGGTGTCGATGGGTGAACCGGGAGCAACAGGAGACCTACCTCCGCGCGCTGCGCGTGCGGCCCTCCCGGAGGTGGACCCGGCGGGCTCTGGAGCGCCTCATGGCCCTCGCGGCGTCGCCGGCCCGCGCCCCCGGGACCATGACTCTCAGGACGGGTCGAGCGAGGAGCCCTCACCGCCGCGGTAGAGGCGGTGCTTGTCGATGTAGCGGACCACTCCGTCGGGCACGAGGTACCAGCCGGGCCGGCCCTGCGCGACGCGCTCGCGCACGTCCGTCGAGGAGATGGCCAGCGCAGGCACCTCCAGGAGGTGCAGGTGCTCGAGCAGGTGCGGGGGCAGGTGGTTCGTGTCGAGGTCGTGCTCGGGACGGGTCACCCCGATGAGCTCAGCCAGGTCGAACGCCCGGTCGGCGTCCTTCCACGTGATGATCGCCGCGAGAGCGTCGGCGCCGGTGATGAAGAACAGCTGCGCGCCCGGCTCGAGCGCGGCGACGTCGGCGAGGGTGTCGACCGTGTACGTCGGGCCGCCACGGTCGATGTCCACCCGGCTCACACGGAACTGGGGGTTGCCGGCGGTGGCGATCACCGTCATGAGGTAGCGGTGCTCGGCCGCGGTGACCTCGCGGTCCGCCTTCTGCCACGGCTGGTTGGTGGGGACGAAGACCACCTCGTCGAGAGCGAACCTCGAGGCGACCTCGCTGGCCGCGACGAGGTGGCCGTGGTGGACCGGGTCGAAGGTCCCACCCATGACGCCCACGCGTCGGGTGCGGTGCTCTGGCGCGGCGGGATCGACCGGCGCGAGCGCGCGCCGGTCCCCGTCGGCGTTCAGTGCCGCTTGTTCTGGCTGCGGAACGCGATCGTCACGATGAAGAGCGCGAGGAAGCTCCCGGCGAAGATCAGGGCCCAGCCCACGGGGGCGATGGTCATGGTCTGGGTGAAGCCGGCATCCTCGGCCTTCCCCTCGGTGGTCATGAGGACGGCGAGGGTGAGCAGCGCTGACATGGGCGTCATCGTGGCACATCGCCCCCGACGACGGCGCCGGTGACCGGCCTCAGCCGCGCACGTGCCCGTCACCGCGCACGAGCCAGCGGGTGGTCGTCAGCTCGTCCAGGCCCATGGGCCCGCGCGCGTGGAGCTTCTGCGTGGAGATGCCCACCTCCGCCCCGAGGCCCAGCTCACCGCCGTCGGTGAAGCGCGTCGAGGCGTTGACCATCACCGCGGCCGAGCCGGTGCCCGCGACGAACGCGTCAGCGGCGCGGGTGTCGGTGGTGACGATCGCCTCGGTGTGCCCCGAGGACCACGCCGCGATGTGCTCCAGCGCGGCGTCGAGGCTCGGGACCACGCCCAGCGCCACCTCCAGCGCGTTGTACTCCGTCGCCCAGGCGGTGTCCGTGACGGGAGCGACGCTCATGGCGGCCGGGGCGAGGGCGCGGGCGGCACCGTCGCCGTGCACCACCACCCCCGCGTCGTCGAGGGCGGCGAGGAGGCGCGGGAGGAACGTGTCGGCGACCCCGGCGTGGACCAGGATCGTCTCCGCGGCGTTGCAGACGCTGGGCCGCGAGACCTTCGCGTCGAGGCAGATGGCCAGCGCCTCGTCGAGGTCGGCGCTGGCGTCGACGTACACGTGGACGTTGCCCACGCCCGTCTCGATCGTGGGGACGGTCGCCTCGGCGACCACGCGCGCGATGAGCCCGGCGCCGCCGCGCGGGATGACGAGGTCGACGAGGCCGCGGGCGGTCAGCAGCACCCCCACCCCTTCGCGGCCTGCGGCGTCGATGCCCACCACGGCGTCGCCCGGGAGCCCCGCGCCGACCAGCGCCCGGGAGATCACCGCGACGAGGGCCGTGTTGGAGGCCAGCGCAGCGCTGCCCCCGCGCAGCACCGCGGCGTTGCCCGACTTCAGGGCGAGCGCGGCTGCGTCGACGGTGACGTTGGGGCGGGCCTCGTAGACCACGCCCAGCACCCCCAGCGGCACCTGGACCTGGGTCACCCGCAGCCCGTTCGGGAGGGTGGAGCCGCGCCGCACGTGGCCCACCGGGTCCGGCAGGGTGGCGACCGCACGCACGGCGTCGGCGATGGCGGCGATGCGAGGGCCGTCCAGCGCGAGGCGGTCGAGCATCCCGTCGCTCATCCCCGCCGCACGCTCTCGCTCGAGGTCCTCGGCGTTCGCGGCGACGATCTCCTCGGTCGAGACCACCAGGGCGTCGGCCACGGCGCGCAGGCCGGCGTCGCGGACCGCCCGCGTCGCTCTCGACAGGTCCTTCGACGCGGCCCGGGCCCTGGCCAGGGCGTCGAGGACGAGCGCTCGGGGGTCGGGGGTCTGCGGGAGGCGCTGCGGTGCGTCCGACGCGATGGTGGTCACCCGCCCGAGGGTAGTGACCACCATCGCGCGGCGCGCCCGCCGCAGCGGGTGGAGCGCACCGCCCGCTCCCCCGCGGTGACCGCGACGCCCAGGGGGCTGCCCGCCGGGGGCACCGAGCACGGGTGGACCGACGACGCCGCGACCTTCTCCACGATGGTCCGACACGCCATGGACGCCCTCGACGGCCCGGCGGCGGTCCTGCTCGTCCTGGACCGTGACGGCGACGGGGCCTCCGGCGCCTCTGAGCGGCGGAGCACCTGGCGGCTCAGGCGCCGTCGATCAGCGCCATCCGGTCGCGGTGCACGAGCTCGCGGGCCGCGCCGGTGCCGAGGGTGCGCACCAGCTCGGCGCTCGAGCGCCCGAGCATCGCCGGCACGTCGCCGGAGGCGGGGGCCACCGCGCCGCGCGCGACCACCGGCCCGTCGGGCCCGACGAGGTCCACGACGTCACCGGCGCCGAAGGATCCCTCGACCGCGATCACCCCCGCGGCGAGGAGCGAGGCCCCCCGGGTGCGCACCGCGTCCACGGCCCCGGCGTCGAGCACGAGGGCTCCGCTGGGTTGCGCGGCGTGGCCCATCCACAGGCGGCGCGCCGGGCGCCGCGACGCCGTGGGCGCGAAGACCGTGCCGACGTCGTCGCCCGCGAGCAGCCGCGAGAGCTCGCCGGCGGCCCCGAGGACGGTGGTGATGCCCGTCGAGGTGGCGGTGCGGGCCGCCGCGACCTTGGTCACCATGCCGCCCGTGCCCACCGCGCTGCCGACCCCGGTGATGTCCGCGGCGGCCAGCGCGCTCCAGTCCTCCCGGGTGGCGACCTGGCCGATGCGCCTCGCACCCGGACGGCTCGGCGCGGCGTCGTAGAGGGCGTCCACGTCGGTGAGCAGCACGAGGGCGTCCGCCTGGACCAGCTGGGCCACCAGCGCGGCCAGCCGGTCGTTGTCGCCGAAGCAGATCTCCGCCGTGGCCACGGTGTCGTTCTCGTTGACCACGGCGAGGACGTCGAGGGCGAGGAGGCGGAACAGCGTCCGCTGGGCGTTGGCGTAGTGGACCCGTCGCACCAGGTCCCCGGAGGTGAGCAGCACCTGCCCGACCTGCTGGCCATGACGGGCCATGGCCGCGGTGTAGCGCGCCACCAGCTCGCCCTGACCGACAGAGGCCGCCGCCTGCTGGGTGGCGAGGTCGCGCGGGCGCCGGCGCAGGCCCAGCGGCGCGAGCCCTGCGGCGATCGCCCCCGAGGAGACCAGCACGACCTCCCGGCCTCCGGTCCTGGCCGCGGCCAGGACGGCGACGAGGGCGTCCAGCGCGGCGGCGTCCAGCCCGCCGCCCGGCGCCGTCAGGGAGGAGGACCCCACCTTGACGACGACGCGCCGGGCCGCTGCTGCCGCAGCACGGACCCCCTCAGGAGCCATCGGCGTCCTCGCTGGAGCCGGCCCCCTGCTCGCTGCGGTCCGGGGCCGCGGTGGCCCAGTGGCCGGCGCGGCGCTCGCTGTCGAGCTCGGAGCGTGCCTCGCGGCGGGCCACGCGCTTGGCCTCGTACCGCTCGCGCTTCTCGTCGCGGGTGGGCCGGTCCCCGACGCCGAGGCGCATGTCCGTGCCTCGGGGCCCGGCGAGGAGCTCGGCGCCGCCGATGAGCGTGGGCTCCCAGTCGAAGACGACCGCGTCGTCCCCGGGGCCGATGACCACCTCGGAGCCCGCGACCGCGCCGGCGCGCAGCAGCTCCTCCTCCACCCCGAGACGGGAGAGGCGGTCCGCCAGGTAGCCGATGGCCTCGTCGTTGGAGAAGTCGGTCTGGGACACCCAGCGCTGGGGCTTGTCACCGACGATGCGGAACAGCTCGCCGTCGGCCGCGGCCGGGTAGACCTCGCGGGTGATGGTGAACGGCGCACCGCCGACGGGCGCGGGGCGCAGCACGGTGCGCGCCGGCAGCGGCGGCGGAGCGGCGTCGCGAGCCTGACGGACCAGCCCGGCCATCGCGAAGCCCAGCTCCTTCAACCCCTCGTGGCTCAGGGCGGACACGAGGTGCGCCGTGATGCCCCGGGCCGCCAGGTCCGGGCCGGCGATCTCGGCGATGTCACGGGCGTCGGGCACGTCGGCCTTGTTGATGACCACCATCCGCGGGCGCGAGCGCAGCGGCACCATCGGCGGCTCGGGTCGGGCACCGGGCGTGGTCGCTGCCTCCTCGGCCGCGGCGGCCGCTGCCTGCGCGCGGATCTCGTCGTAGGCGGCGAGCTCGGCGTCGATGACGTCGAGGTCGTGGAGGGGGTCGCGGTCGGTCTCGAGGGCGGCGCCGTCCAGGACGTGGACGATCACCGAGCAGCGCTCGACGTGGCGCAGGAACTCCAGCCCGAGCCCCCGCCCGTCGGAGGCGCCCGGGATCAGGCCCGGGACGTCAGCGATGGTGAAGCGCTCGGCGCCCGCGGCCACCACCCCGAGGTTGGGGACCAGCGTGGTGAAGGGGTAGTCAGCGATCTTGGGTCGCGCGGCGCTCATGGCGGCGACGAGCGAGGACTTGCCCGCGCTCGGGTAGCCGACCAGGGCGACGTCGGCGATGGAGCGCAGCTCGAGCACCACCTCGGTGTCCTCGCCGGGCTCACCCAGGAGCGCGAAGCCCGGGGCCTTGCGCTTGTTCGAGGACAGCGCGGCGTTGCCGAGCCCGCCACGCCCGCCGGCGGCGATGACGAAGCGGGTGCCGTTGCCGAGGAGGTCCGCGACCAGGGTGCCGGAGCGGGTCCGCACGGTGGTGCCGTCGGGGACGTGGAGCACCACGTCCTCGCCGTAGCCGCCGTTGCGCCAGTCCCCGGCGCCCTGCCCACCCTTGCCGCCGCGGCGGTGCGGCGTGTGGTGGAAGTCGAGGAGGGGGGAGGTCGACGGGTCGACCTGGAGCACCACGTCGCCGCCGCGCCCCCCGTCACCGCCGTCGGGCCCACCGAGGGTCTTGAACTTCTCGCGGTGCACCGAGGCGATGCCG
>JBBSRD010000200.1:0-5943 GCA_038243415.1 Actinomycetales bacterium
CTGGGCGGCGCCGGCGTGCCCGGGCTCACCCACACCTTCCACCTCGGCGCAGGGGGCGACAGCGGCGACACCACCGCCGCAGGGCCCGCCACCTCGATCTACCTCGAGGCCGCCGCCGGCGTGACGACCTTCCTCCTGGCCGGCCGCTACGCCGAGGCCCGCGCCAAGCGCCGCTCCGGGCAGGCGCTGCACGCCCTCCTCGAGCTCGGCGCCAAGGAGGCCTCCGTGCTGCGCGACGGCGTGGAGGTCCGCGTCCCGACGGGCGCCCTGGCCGTCGGCGAGGAGTTCGTCGTGCGCCCCGGCGAGAAGGTCGCCACGGACGGCCAGGTGGTCGAGGGCTCCTCCGCGCTGGACGTCTCCCTGCTCACCGGTGAGCCCGTGCCCGTCGAGGTGGGCCCCGGCGACGACGTGGTGGGAGCCTCCGTGAACTCCGGTGGGCGACTGCTGGTGCGGGCCACCCGGGTCGGCGCCGACACCCAGCTCGCGCGGATCGCCGCGCTCGTCGAGGACGCCCAGACCGGCAAGGCCCCCGTGCAGCGCCTCGCGGACCGCATCTCGTCGGTGTTCGTGCCCATCGTCATCGCGCTCTCCCTCGGTTCGCTGGCGTACTGGCTCCTCGTCGGGGCCACCACCACCTTCGCGTTCACCGCCGCCGTCGCCGTGCTGGTCATCGCTTGCCCGTGCGCGCTCGGCCTGGCGACGCCGACCGCCCTCATGGTCGGCACCGGGCGCGGTGCGCAGCTCGGGATCCTCATCGCGGGCCCGCAGGTGCTCGAGAGCACCCGCCAGGTCGACACCGTGGTGCTCGACAAGACCGGCACCGTCACCACAGGCGTCATGGCCCTGCGCGAGGTCGTCCCGGCCAGCGGGGAGGACGCCGGCGAGGTCCTGCGTCTGCTCGGGGCCCTGGAGGACGCCTCCGCGCACCCGATCGCCGCCGCGCTGTCCGGCGCCGCCCGCGAGCGTCACGGGAGCCTGCCGCCCGTCACGGGCTCGGCCGAGCGGCCGGGCCTGGGGATCAGCGGCACCGTCGAGGGCCACGATCTCCTCGCCGGGCGCCCGAGCCTGCTCGAGGGCGCCGAGATGGCGCTGCCGCCCGAGCTGCTCCGCGCGGTCCAGGAGGCCCGCGCCGCCGGCCGGACCGCCGTGGCGCTGGGGTGGGACGGGCGGGTGCGCGGCGTGGCCGTCGTGGCCGACACCGTAAAGGCCACCTCCGCCGACGCCGTCGCCCGCCTGCGGGGCCTCGGGCTGGTGCCGATGCTCCTCACCGGCGACAACGCCGGGGCCGCCGCCGCGGTCGCGGCGCAGGTCGGTCTCGGCCCCGACGCCGTGATCGCCGACGTCATGCCGGCCGACAAGGTCGAGGTGGTCGCGAGCCTGCAGCGCGCCGGGCGGGTCGTGGCGATGGTCGGCGACGGCGTGAACGACGCCGCGGCCCTCGCCCAGGCCGACCTCGGGCTGGCGATGGGCACCGGGTCCGACGTCGCCATCGAGGCCAGCGACATCACCCTGGTGCGCGGGGACCTGTCCTCCGCGGTCGACGCGGTGCGGCTCTCGCGGGCGACGCTGAAGACGATCCGCGGCAACCTGTTCTGGGCCTTCGCCTACAACGTGGCGGGGCTGCCGCTGGCGGCCGCCGGGCTGCTGGACCCGATGATCGCCGGCGGGGCGATGGCGATGAGCTCGGTGTTCGTGGTGCTGAACAGCCTGCGGCTGCGACGGTTCCGCTCCTCTTCCGCCCGCTGAAGCCCCCGCTCGCCGAGGTCCCCCTTGCGGAAGGAGCGCCCGCTCACCGGCAGGGTCCCGAGCCATGTCGGGCATCGACGACGGACGGTGCGCCGCACCCCGGCGTGATCCGCCCTGGCCGGGTGACCCGTCTGGACCGCTACCAGCAGCGCACGTCCGTCCCGCTGATCGTCGGCGCGCTGCTGTTCCTCGTCGTCGCCGTGCCGATGTTCCGCCCGCTGCGCCTGCTGGTGCTGCTCACGGCGTCCGAGCGGCTGTTCCGCAGCGGCGGCCTGGAGCAGGGCGCCGCTGCGGTGGGCGAGGCGACGGTCCTCGTCGCCTCGGTCGCCGAGCTGCAGGCCGAGCGGTGCGCGCCGGGGCGACCGTCGACGGCTTCGGGGACTCGCTGTGGTGGGCGCTGACGACGGCGACGACGGTGGGCCACGGCGACCTCTGCCCGGTGGCCGTGGTGGCGCGACGGGAGGTCCCGATGGCTGGCCGACGCGCCCGCCATCCGGGCGACCACCGGCGCGGACCGGACGTCGGGGTCGCCCCGCCCGCCGGCCGGCCGTCACAGTCGCTCCCCCCGCGGGGCGCCCGCCCGACGATGCAGCGGGCCACCGCGTCGAGCACGAAGGGGCCGGGGGGAGACCCGAGGCTGGCGTCCATCGCCGCACGCACGGCGTCTCTGGTGTCAGGGGGAAGGCTCACGCAGCAAGCACCCGCGGGGCCGATGCCCGCGAGGACCCCCGACCACAGGTCGTCGAGGTCGGCGTACGTCGTGGTGACGGTCACGGTCGTCTCGGCCAGGTCGTGGAACCCGGCTTCGGCGAGGAGACCGGTGATCTCCCCCGAGCCACCGAACCTCAGCCCCATGGCCTCGTCCGGCACGTCGAGGCCCACCGTGAGCGCGGCGTCCCAGAAGTGACGCAGCATCTGCATCCCGCCGGTGGCGTCCCACACGCAGGCGGCCGCGGTCCCACCGGGACGCAGGACGCGGGCGAGCTCCGCAGCGGCGACCGCGGGCTCGCTGACGAAGTGGAGCACCAGCTGGGACAGGGCGGCGTCGAAGGAGTGGTCCTCGAACGGGAGCGTCTCGGCCCGCCCCCGCCTCACGTCGACCCCTGGGTGGCGTGCCGCGCACTCGGCGACGAACGGCTCCGACGGGTCGCACGCCCGGACGGCGCGGACACCGAGGCGCTCCACCAGGACGCTCGTGAGCGCCCCGGGCCCGCAGCCGACGTCGAGCACCGACTGACCGGCCGCGACCCCGGCGCGATCGGCGAACGCGACGGCGAGAGGTCGGGAGTAGCGGCCCATGAAGGCGTCGTAGGCCGCCCCCGACGTCTGGAACGAGCGCGCCCCCTGCACGTGATCCATGGCTCCGCCCGTCTGCGGCGACGTGCTCCGCGATCGATCTGGTGCACGGACCCGGCGAGCCCGGACGTCTTCACCGTACGCCGATCCGCCAGCCCGTGATCACGCAGCAGAGGACCGGCCAGCCGGACCATGAGGTCGAGCTCGGACGGCCGTGCGTGGCGGAGCCGCGTCGGGGAGCGCTCGACGCTGAGGCCTCGCCCTCACGCCGGCAGGCGCAGCGTCACACCGTCGCCGGGGACCGCTCCGCCGAGGCGACCAGCGTCGCGTACGCCCCGCCAGCGGCCATGAGCTGCTCGTGGCCGCCCTGCTCCACGACGCGGCCGCCGTCGAGCACCGCGATGGTGTCGGCGCCCCGGATCGTGGAGAGGCGGTGGGCGATGGTGATCGTCGTCCGGCCGCGGCTCGCCTCGTCGAGGGCGGCCTGCACGGCACGCTCGGTGGCGTTGTCCAGCGCGGAGGTGGCCTCGTCGAGGACGAGGACCCTCGGGTCGCGCAGCAGGGTGCGGGCGATGGCGATGCGCTGGCCCTCGCCCCCGGAGAAACGGTGCCCGCGGGCCCCGACCATCGTGTCGTAGCCGTCGGGCAGGGCGGCGATGACGCCGTGGACCTGGGCGCGGCGCGCCGCCAGCTCGATCTCGTCGTCGCTGGCGCCGGGCCGGGCCGTCGCGAGGTTCTCGCGGACCGTGGTGTGCAGCAGGTACGTCTCCTGCGAGACGACCCCGACCACCTGCGAGAGCGTCTGCAGGGTCATGTCCCGCACGTCCACCCCGTCGATGCTGACCGTCCCCGTGGTCGGGTCCTGCAGGCGGGAGACCAGGGAGGCCAGCGTCGACTTGCCGGAGCCGGTGGCGCCCACCAGCGCGAGCGACCCGCCGGCGGGGACGTGGAGGGTGACGTCGGTCAGGGCGGCGCGGGGTGCCGGACGCACGACGTCGCTGGTGCCCCCGGTCCGCTCCAGACCGGGCGCGGCGTCGGGCTCGGGGTAGGTGAAGCCCACCGCGTCCAGGCGCACCTCGCCGCGCACCCGCTCGGGGTCCACGGGGGTGGGTCGCGGCGGGTCGGCGATCTCGACGGGCAGGTCGAGGTACTCGAAGATGCGGCTGAACAGCGCCATCGACGTCGTCAGCTGCACCCCCACGCCGAGCAGCCCGAGCACGGGGCGGAACAGCGCGGCCTGCAGGCCGGTGAAGGCCACGAGGGTGCCGATGGTCATGCCGCCGGACGTCGCGGGCAGGCCGGCAGCGAGGTAGATCAGCGCGGGGATGGCCGCGAAGACGATGCTCATGGTCGCCATGCGCCACCGGCCCGCGAGCTGGCTGCGCACCTCGAGGCCGGCGAGGTCGTCGGAGGTGGTGGCGAAGAGCCGCGACTGTGCCGGGCCGGTGCCGAGGGTCTTGCCGAGCAGCACCCCGGAGACCGAGAGCCCCTCCTCGACCTGGGTCTGCAGGTCGGCCAGGCGCCGCTGGAGCCGGGCGGTGACCCCGCGGCGCATCTGCGCCACCTGGCGGGTCACCCAGATCGAGGGCGGCAGCACCACGAGCGAGAGCAGCGAGAGGCGCCAGCTCAGCACGGCCATCGCCGCCGCGGTCCCGACGACGGTGGTCGCGTTCGCGGCCAGGCCCGTGGCGGTGTTGGTGACCACGGACTGCATGCCGCCGATGTCGTGGGTGAGGCGGGACTGCACCTCCCCGCCGCGGGTGCGGGTGAAGAAGGCCAGCGACTGGCGCTGGAGGTGGGAGAAGACCGACGTTCGCAGCCCGTGCATGACGCGCTGGCCGACGGTGGTGGCGATCCAGGTCTGGACGACCCCGAGCAGCGAGGTGACGGCGGCCACCGCGATCATCGCCGCGACGACCCGCAGCAGCAGGGTCACGTCCTGGTTCGGGATGGCGTCGTCGATGACGGACCGGACGAGGAACGGGCTGGCGAGCGCGACCACCGACGAGAGCACGATGAGCCCGACGACGAGCGCCACCTTCGCGCGGAACGGTCCGAAGAGGGCGGCGACGCGGGACAGGGCGACGGGGTGCTCGGCGAGCTGGGCACGGTCGGCGGGGTCCACGCGGCGGCGGGTCCGCCCGGCCGAGGGCGCTGCGGGGGTGGCCGGCGTGGTGCGCGACGTGGTGACGGTCGTGGTGATCACTTCTCTCAGGTCGGGGACGGCTCCGCGCTCACCTGCTGAGGTGACCTCATGATGGGGTGCTCGGCCCGCCCTGGCTTCCCCATCGTGCCCGCCACCACCGACGACGCCGCGCTCGGCGACCTCCTCGTGCGAGCCTCCCGCACCCTGCGGCGCCGGTGGGCGCTCGTCCTCGAGCCGTGGGGCCTCTCCCCCCACCAGACCAGGGCGCTGCGGGTCGTCGGGCCCGACACCAGCATGCGGCTCTCGGACCTGGCGAGGGCGCAGCGCATCGCGCCGCGCTCGGCCACGGAGGTGGTCGACGCCCTCGCCGAGCGCGGCCTCGCCGAGCGCACCACCGATCCGGGCGACCGGCGGGCGGTGCTGGTGCGCCTGACCGACGACGGCCGGTCGACCCACCGCGCGGTCGACCGGGCGAGGGCCGCCGACGTCGAGACCTACCTGGAGCGGCTGGACCCCGGCGAGCAGGCCATGCTCGCGCGGCTGCTGCAGCGGCTGGTGGACGACCCTGCCGGGTAGAGCATCGCGGCTGGATGCGCTGGGCGGACCGCCGCGATGGTGGGATCGCCCGGTGACCGACGTGATCATCGACGAGCAGGGTCGGCCCGAACCGGTGCTCGCGGGCGGCGAGGCCGCCACGCTGCGCACCTTCCTCGACCATCAGCGGGCCACCTTCGAGTGGTGCTGCCGCCGCCTCA
>JBBSRD010000201.1:0-5891 GCA_038243415.1 Actinomycetales bacterium
CGAGCGCAGCCTCACCTCCGTTGCGGGAACCGCGGAAGAGGCGGAGGGTTCGACGGTGACCCAGGAGACGGACGCCGCAGACGGCGCAGGCACCACCAGCCACCCCGACGAGCCGCACACCGGCTCGCTCGGCTCACGCCTGAACTGGCTGCGCGCCGGGGTCCTCGGGGCCAACGACGGCATCGTCTCCACCGCCGGCATCGTCGTCGGAGTCGCCGGCGCGACCCCCGACTCGGGCGCCGTGCTGGTCGCCGGGGTGGCCGCCCTCGTCGCCGGAGCACTGTCGATGGGCGGCGGTGAGTACGTCTCCGTCTCGACGCAGTCCGACACGGAGGCTGCCGCCATCGCCAAGGAGAAGCACGAGCTGGCGACGATGCCCGACGTCGAGCTCGAGGAGCTCGCGGGCATGTACCGCCAGCGGGGGCTCTCCCACGACCTGGCGCACGAGGTGGCGGTCGAGCTCACGGCCGGTGACGCGCTGGCCGCCCACGCCGAGATCGAGCTCGGCATCGACCCGTACGAGCGCACCAACCCCTGGCACGCGGCGTTCTCCTCGATGCTGGCCTTCACCCTCGGGGCGCTGCTGCCGCTGCTGGCCATCTCGCTGCCGCCGATCAGCGCCCGCGTGCCGGTGACCCTGGTCGCCGTCACCGTGGCGCTGACGATCACGGGCTGGGTCAGCGCCCGTCTCGGTGGGGCGCCCGCGGCGCCCGCGGTGGCGCGCAACGTCGTCGTCGGGCTGCTGGCGATGGCAGTGACGTTCGGCATCGGCACGCTGCTCGGAGGGGCCGTCTGACCCCTTCTCCTGTGCGCCGAACGCTGACGCCCCCCACCCCCTCACCGCACTTCACGCGCGAAGTGCGGTGAGGACGCGGTCGGGTCAGGCCAGGACGGTGGCGAGGTCCGTCACGGGCAGGTCGTGGGCAGCGCCGACGGGCGCGCTCGTGAGCTGGCCGCCCACCGAGGTCAGCCCGGCGGCCAGGGCGGGCGAGGTGCGGGCCGCGCCGCGGACCCCCTGGTCGACGACGGTGACGAGGTAGGGCAGCGTCGCCGACGTCAGCGCGAGCGTCGAGGTGCGGGCCACCGCGCCGGGGATGTTCGCCACGCAGTAGTGGACGACACCCTCCTCGACGTAGGTGGGGTCGGAGTGGGTGGTCGCGCGGGAGGTCTCGAAGCACCCGCCCTGGTCGATCGCGATGTCGACGACGACGCTGCCGTCGCGCATCGAGGCGATCATCTCGCGGTCCACCAGCTTCGGGGCCCGGGCACCGGGGACGAGGACGGCGCCGATCACGACGTCGGACTCCGCGACGTAGGCCGCGATGCGCGCCCGGTTGGACATCACGAGGTCGGCGCGACCGTCGAAGATGTCCGAGAGGTACGCCAGCCGCGCGGGGTTGGTGTCGAGGACGCGCACGATGGCCCGCATGCCGAGCGCGATCTTGGCGGCCTCCGTGCCGGAGACGCCCCCGCCGATGATGAGCACCTTGGCGGCCGGGGTGCCGGGGACGCCGCCCATGAGCAGCCCGGCCCCGCCCTGGGAGGACTCCAGGTGGTGGGCCGCGGCCTGCACCGACATGCGCCCGGCCACCTCCGACATGGGGGTGAGCAGGGGCAGGCGCCCGTCCTTGCCGGTCACCGTCTCGTAGGCGATGGAGTCGAGGCGGCGCTCGAGGAGGAACTCGGTGAGCCCGCGGTCGGCGGCGGCGTGCAGGTAGGTGATGAGCTGCTGGCCCTCGCGGAAGAGCGCGAACTCCTCGGGGACGGGCTCCTTCACCTTGACGATGAGGTCGGCCGCGTCGAACACGCCCTTGGCGTCGCCGACGATCTCCGCCCCCATCGCCGCGTACTCCTCGTCGGCGAACCTCGAGCCGGTGCCGGCCCCCGCCTGGACCAGCACGCGGTGCCCGTGATGGACGAGCTCGTTGACCCCGTCCGGGGTGAGCGCCACGCGCTTCTCGTTGTTCTTGATCTCTGAGGGGACACCGACGGTGGTGGTCATCGCGGAAGCCTGCCAGAGACCGTCGAGGGCCCCGACATCAGCCCGCGACCTCGAGCAGGTCTCCCCCGGGGATGGCGTCGAGGAGGGCGCGCGTGTACTCCTTCTCCGGGTTCTGGAACACCTCGTCGGTGGTGGCCTGCTCGACGAGACGCCCGTTCTGCATGACGCACACGTCGTCGGCGATCTGACGGACCACCGCGAGGTCGTGCGTGATGAACAGGTACGTCAGCCCCAGTCTTGCCTGGAGGTCGTTGAGCAGCCTCAGGATCTGCGCCTGGACCAGCACGTCCAGGGCGGAGACCGCCTCGTCGCAGACGATCATCTCCGGCTCCAGCGCGAGGGCGCGGGCGATGGCGATGCGCTGGCGCTGACCGCCGGAGAGCTCGTTGGGGTAGCGCGACATCACCGAGCCGGGCATCTGCACCTGGTCGAGGAGCTCGCGGACCTTGGCCTCACGGGACTTCCGGTCACCGATGCGGTGGAGCTTCAGGGGCTCCTCGATGGTGCGGTAGATGCTGAACGTGGGGTCGAGCGATCCGTAGGGGTTCTGGAAGATCGGCTGGACCCGCCGGCGGAAGGCGAACTGGTCCTTGCTCCCCATGCTGGCCACGTCGTCGCCGTCGAACAGCACCCGTCCCGACGTCGGTCTCTCCAGGGCGAGCACCATGTTCGCCACGGTGGACTTGCCCGAGCCGGACTCCCCCACGACCGCCATGGTGGTGCCGCGCCGCACCGAGAAGGAGACGTCGTCCACGGCCTTCAGCGGCTCGCTCTTGCGGCCGGAGCCGCGGATGGTGAAGGTCTTGCAGAGGTTCTCGACGGACAGCACGTCGGTGGCGGCGTCCACGCCGACGCGCTGCGCCGCCTCCCCCGCGTGCTCCGCCGAGGACGCGACCACCTCGGCGCGCTCGGTCGTGGACTCCAGGCGCTGAGAGGACAGCGACGGCGCGGACTCCACGAGGCGCTTCGTGTACGGGTGCTGGGGCGAGCGGAGGATCTGGAGGGCCGGCCCGGACTCGACGATCCGCCCCCGGTACATCACGACGAGCTGCTCGGCGCGCTCGGCGGCGAGGCCGAGGTCGTGGGTGATGAGCAGGACGGCGGTCCCCAGGTCCTCCGTGAGCGTGCCCAGGTGGTCGAGGATGGTGCGCTGGACGGTGACGTCGAGGGCGGACGTCGGCTCGTCGGCGATGAGCAGCTTGGGGCGGGCTGCCAGACCCGTGGCGATGAGCGCGCGCTGGCGCATGCCCCCCGAGAACTCGTGCGGGTACTGCTTGGCGCGACGCTCGGCGTCGCCCAGCCCCGCCTCGGTGAGCAGCTCGGCGGCGCGCTTCTTCGCGTCCTTGCCGCGGAGGTCGGTGTTGACGCGCAGCGCTTCAGCCACCTGGTAGCCGATGGTCCACACGGGGTTGAGGTTCGACATCGGGTCCTGCGGGACCATGCCGATGGAGGAGCCGCGCAGCGCGACCACCTCCTTCGCGTCGATGCTCACCACGTCACGACCCTCGAAGAGGATCTTCCCACCGGTCACGCGCCCGGTGCCGGGCAGCAGACCGATGATGGCGGCCGCGGTCGTGGACTTGCCCGATCCGGACTCCCCCACGATCGCCACGGTCTGGCCGGGGTAGATCGTGAGGTTCGCCCCGCGCACCGCCGGCACGTCCTCGCCCTGCGGCGAGCGGAAGCAGATGTCGAGGTCGCGCACGGCGAGCAGCGGCTCGTCGCCCGGACGCGGACCCCTGGCAGCGCGGCGGACGCTCTCATGGGTGGCGCCGGCCTCGTCCAGGTCCACGGCGTCGTCGCCGGCGATCTCGCTCATCGGGTCTTCGCCTTCGGGTCCAGGGCGTCACGCAGGGCGTCGCCGATGAAGATGAACGAGAGCACCGTGAGGCTGAGCGCCACGGCGGGGAAGAGCAGCTTGGACGGGTTCGCGCGCAGCACGGACTGCGCGCGGTTGATGTCGCCGCCCCACGAGACGACGGTGGTGTCCAGCCCGATGCCCAGGAAGGACAGCGTGGCCTCGGCGCCGATGAACGCTCCCAGCGTGATGGTCGCGATGACGATCACCGGTGGCAGGGCGTTGGGGACGACGTGCGTGATCAAGGTCTTCAGCCGCGAGGCGCCCAGCGCCCGCGCAGCGGTGACGTACTCCGAGCTGCGCAGGGAGATCACCGACCCGCGCGCGATGCGCGCGACCTGGGGCCACCCGAACGCCGCCAGCACCCCGGCCACCACCCACCCGGTGCGGGTCTCGAACGCCTGCATGCCGACGATCGCGCCGAGCAGGAACGGCACGGCGAAGAAGATGTCGACCACGCGGGAGATGAGCGTGTCCCAGATGCCGCCGTAGAACCCGGCCACGGCGCCCAGGATGCCGCCGACGAGGACCACCAGGGCCGTGCCGATGACGCCGACCACCACGGAGGCGCGGGCGCCGTAGAGGACGCGGGAGTAGATGTCGCAGCCCTGGCGGTCGAAGCCGAACGGGTTCTCCGCCGAGGGCCCACCGAGGCTGTTGCCGAGCGAGCAGCGCGACGGGTCGGTGTTCGTCAGCGCGCCCGGGAAGATCGCGATGAAGATGAAGAAGAGGGCGATCAGCGCGCCGATGATGAACAGCGGCCGCTTGCGCACGGTGCGCCACGCGTCCGCCCAGAGGCTGCCCGAGGGCGCCGCCTCGTCGACGCTGTCGGTCGCCTGGAGCCGGGTGTCCTCCAGGTCGGCGACGAACGGTTCCTGGCCGGCGGCGTGCTCCATGCCGCCGGGGTCGGTGAAGCTGCGCAGGTTGGTGTCAGACATAGCGGATCCTCGGGTCGAGCACGGCGTAGAGGAGGTCGACGAGCAGCGAGGCGACGAGATAGATCAGCACCAGCACGGTGGTGACGCTGACCACCGTGGGCCCCTCGCCGCGGATGATCGACTGGTAGAGCAGGTTGCCGACCCCGTTGATGTTGAAGATGCCCTCGGTGATCAGCGCGCCGCCCATGAGCGCCCCGAGGTCGGTACCGATGAAGGTGGCCACGGGGATGAGGGAGTTGCGCAGGACGTGCACCATGATCACGCGCCGGCGGGAGAGGCCCTTGGCGGTGGCGGTGCGCACGAAGTCGGCCCGGAGGTTCTCGCTGATGGAGTCCCTCGTGAGCCTCAGGACGTACGCGAAGGACAGCGAGCCGAGAACCGCTGCGGGCAGGAGCAGCTCGACCCACCCCGGGTCCGGCCCGACGCTGGGACGGACCCACCCGAGCTTGAGGCCGAGGATGATCTGCGTGGTGAACCCGAGCACGAAGATCGGGATGGCGATGACCACGAGGGAGAGCACGAGGACCGCGGAGTCGAAGATCCCGCCGCGTCGCAGCCCCGCCCACAGCCCGGCGGCGATGCCGAGCACCGACTCGAAGATCAGCGCCAGCAGGGCCAGGCGGATGGTCACCGGGAAGCGCTCGGCCACCACCCCGATGATCGGGCGCCCGGAGAACGAGTTCCCGAGGTCCAGGGTGACGATGCCCTTGAGGAAGAGCAGGTACTGGATGATGAACGGCTGGTCCAGGTTGTACTGCGCCCGGATCTGCGCCGCCACGGCGGGGTTGACCGCCCGGTCGCCGAACAGGGCGGCCACCGGGTCGCCCGGGAGCAGGAACACGAGCGAGTAGACGAGCAGCGTGGCACCGAAGAACACCGGGATGATCTGCAGCAACCGACGGCCGACGTACCAGGCCATGGCGTCCTCTCAGGCCTCACCCCGCGGGGGGCTCCGGCAACGTCGACGGGGAAGGGGAAGTGCTCCGAGGGTCCGTCATCGGCCCCTCGGCGGAGGGGGGGGGGGGCCCAAACAGCCCCCCGCGCCCCCCGGGGCGCGGCGGCGGGCGGGGGAGCAGGGGTGGGAAACAGCGCA
>JBBSRD010000202.1:0-5866 GCA_038243415.1 Actinomycetales bacterium
ATCGCCGGGGGCCTCGCCGGGCTCGGCGGGGCGATGCTGACGCTCGCGGCCTCGCTGTCCTTCTCCCAGGAGATCAGCGCGGGGGAGGGCTAGTTCGCGATCGCCGCCTTGATCTTCGGGCGCTACAGCCCGAAGGGCGCGCTCGCCGCGGCGCTGCTCTTCGGCTTCGCCACCAACCTCCAGGACATCCTGGGCGGCCTGGACACCCCGCTGCCCTCCGAGCTGCTGCTCATGGCTCCCTACCTGGCGACGCTGCTGGCCGTCGCCGGGCTCGTCGGGCGCGTGCGGGTGCCCGCCGCCAGCGGCCAGCCGTACGTGAAGGGGTGACCGGATGAACCAGCACGAGACCGCCAGCGGGGGTGAGCGCCTCCCCGGTGCGCCCGCGACCCCGCCCGACGTGGACTGGGACGCCCTGCTGGCTGCCGCCCGTCACGCGTCGGGCGCCGCCTACGTGCCGTACTCGCACTATCCCGTCGGCGCGGCGGCCCTCGTGGACGACGGGCGGCTCGTCACCGGGTGCAACGTGGAGAACGCCTCCTACGGCCTGACGCTGTGCGCCGAGTGCGGGATGGTCTCCTCCCTCGCGGCCACCGGCGGCGGGCGGCTGGTGGCGTTCGTCTGCGTCGACGGGGAGGGCACGGTCATCACCGCTTGCGGTCGGTGCCGCCAGCTGCTGTTCGAGCACGGCGGCCCGGGCCTGCTCGTCACCACCCCGCGCGGGGTGGTGACGATGGACGAGCTCCTCCCCGAGGCCTTCGGCCCCGACCACCTGGTCTGACCGACCTGCCCGCGCCACCGCACCTCGGTCACCTCTGCCTCTCCGCGGGCTGGCTCCTCGCGCTCGGGTCACCTTCTGCGCCGTGGGAGGCTGACCGGCTTCACCGTGGTCGCTTCTTGCTGTTGTCGCCGGCGGAGCAGGCGCGCCTAGGCTGACGCGGTGACCTCAGCCTCCTCCTCAGCAGCCGACCCCGACCGCCCCTCCCGCGAGGCCGTCGCGGCCGCGCCGAAGGTGGTCCTGCACGACCACCTCGACGGCGGGATGCGTGCGTCGACCCTCGTCGAGCTGGCCGACGCCGCTGGCCACCGCCTCCCCACCACCGATGCTGCCGGGCTCGAGCGGTGGGTCCAGCGCCAGGCCAACTCGGGCTCCCTCATGTCGTTCCTCGAGCCCTTCGAGCACACCACCGCCGTGCTGCAGACCGCTGAGGCCCTCACCCGCGTGGCCCACGAGAGCGTCCTCGACCTCGCCGCCGACGGCGTCGTCTACGCCGAGAGCCGCTTCGCCCCCGAGCTGTCCACGAACGGCGGGCTCGAGATGGACGAGGTCATGGCCGCCGTGCTCGCCGGCCTGCGCTCCGGGGAGGTCGCGGCGGCCGACGCCGGACGGCCGATCACCGCGCGCGCCATCGTCTGCGGGATGCGCCAGGCCGGCCGCACCGCCGAGGCGGCCCGCGCCGCGCTGGCGTTCCGCGACGACGGGGTGGTCGGGTTCGACATCGCCGGGCCCGAGGACGGCTTCCCGCCCACCGACCACGCGGAGGCCTTCACCCTCCTGCGCGAGGGCCTCATGCCCTTCACCGTCCACGCCGGCGAGGCCGCCGGCCCGACGTCCGTCGCCCAGGCGCTCGGGATGGGCGCTTCGCGGCTCGGCCACGGCGTGCGCGTCGTCGAGGACGTCAGCCGCAGCAGCGACGGCACGGTCACCCTGGGCCGGACGGCCGCCTTCGTGCGTGACCGTCAGGTGCCGCTGGAGGTCTGCCCCCACAGCAACGTGCAGACGGGGACGTCTGCCTCCGTGGCCGAGCACCAGGTCGGCGCGCTGCGCGACCTCGGGTTCACCGTCACCCTCTCCAGCGACGACCGGCTCTGGACCGGGACGACGCTGACCGACGAGATGATGGCCCTCGTGGACACCCAGGGCTGGACCTGGGACGATCTGCGCCAGGTGACCCTGGACAGCCTCGACGCCGCCTTCGTCGACCAGCCGACGCGGATGGCGCTGCTCTCCGAGGTCGTCGTGCCGGCGTGGGAGCAGCACGGCGGTCGCGCGTGAGCGGTCAGGACCAGGCCGCGACGGGCGCCGAGCACCACCCCGCACAGATCGCCATCGAGCCGGCGGCGTTCAAGGACGTCTTCCGCAAGGTGCCGACGGCCGTCGCCATCGTCACCGCCATGACGCCCGACGGCACGCCCGTGGGGCTGACCGTCGGCTCGTTCGCGTCCGTCTCGCTCGACCCGCCGATCGTCTCGCTGTCGGTGATGCACACCTCGAGGTCGTGGGCCGTGGTGCGCACCCTGGAGACGTTCGGCGTGAGCATCGTCGCCAGCGACCAGGCGGACGCGGTCAGGGAGTTCTCCGCCGTCAAGACCGACCGGATGGCGACGGTGGACTGGAGCGCCGGGCACCACGGGCTGCCGGTCGTGCACGGTGCGGTGGCGTTCATCGCGTGCCGCACCCGCGAGCTGGTGACCGTCGGCGACCACGAGGTGGCCTACGCCGACGTCCTGGACCTCGAGGTGCTCCGCGAGGACGCCGACCCGCTGGTGTTCGCCGGCGGCACCTACGCGGCGCCGCGCTCGTTCTAGGACGGACCCGCCGGGGACGGGCCCGCCCCCGCCGTCACCAGATCCGCACGCGCTCCGGCTCCGGGGTGAACAGCGCGTCGCCCTCCTCCACGCCGAACGCGTCGTGGAAGGCGTCGAGGTTGGTCACCACCGCGTTGCACCGCAGGTCCGCGGGGGAGTGCGGGTCGGTGGCGAGGCGGCGCTCTGCCTCCTGGGGGCGGACCGCCGTGCGCCACACCGGCGCCCAGGCGAAGACGATGCGCTGGACGCCGGTCAGGTCCTCGAGCCGGGGGGCGTCGGCGCCGTCGAGCGCGATGTCGTAGGCCTTCAGCGCGATGGTGAGGCCGCCGAGGTCGCCGATGTTCTCGCCGACGGTGAGCTCGCCGTTGACCGTGCGCCCCGGCAGCTCGCGGGAGGACAGCGCGCCGTACTGGGCGATGAGGGCCCGGGCCCGGCGGTCGAACTCCACCCGGTCCGCCGCGGTCCACCAGTCGACGAGGTTCCCCGTGCCGTCGTAGCGGCTGCCCTGGTCGTCGAACCCGTGGCCGATCTCGTGGCCGATGACGGCGCCGATGCCGCCGTAGTTGGCCGCGTCGTCGGCGTCGGGGTCGAAGAACGGCGGCTGGAGGATCGCGGCGGGGAAGACGATCTCGTTCATGCCGGGGTTGTAGTACGCGTTGACGGTCTGGGGGGTCATGAACCACTCGTCGCGGTCCACCGGGCCGCCCAGCTTCGCCAGCTCGCGGTCGGTCTCCATCGCGCCGGCGGCCCGGACGGTCCCCAGGAGGTCTGACGGGTCGACCTGCAGGGCGTCGTAGCTCTTCCACGCCTTCGGGTAGCCGACCTTGGGGGTGAAGGACCCGAGCTTCTCCAGCGCCCTCTCGCGGGTGCCCTCGCCCATCCAGTCCAGGGCGGTGATGCTCTGGCGGTAGGCCTCGACGAGGTTCACCACGAGCTCGTCCATGCGCTCCTTGGAGCGCTCGGGGAAGTGCCGCTCGACGTAGAGCTGGCCCACCGCCTCGCCCAGGGTCCCCTCGACGAGGGCCACGCCGCGCTTCCAGCGCTCGCGGAGCTCCTCGGTGCCGGACAGGGTGCGCCCGTAGAAGTCGAACTGCGTCTCCACCAGGTCCGCGGACAGGTAGCTGGCGCTGCGGGCGGAGACCCGCGCGGCGAGCCAGGCCTTCCACGAGCCCAGAGGCTGGCTGGCCCACAGGCCCGCGAGGCCCTCCACGGCGCTCGGTTGGCGCACCACCACCTGCGCCAGCGCGGCCTCGTCGGCGCCGAGCCCGGCCCGCCAGGCGACGAAGTCGAACCCGGGTGCCATCGCGCCCAGCTCCGCGGCGCTCATGAGGGTGTAGGTCTTCTCGGCGTCACGGTTGCTCACCACGTCCCAGTGGTGGCTGGCGATCTCGGTCTCCAGCTCCAGGACGCTCGCGGCCACGGCGCCGGCGTCGGGCATCGCCAGGGTGGCGGGCAGCCCGAGGAGATCCGCCATCCGCTCCAGGTACCCGCTGTACGCCTCGCGGATCGGGGCGTAGCGCTCCTCGCGGTAGTACGACTCGTCCGGCAGACCGAGACCGGACTGCGTGAGGTGCACGAGGTAGCGGTCCGAGCTCTTCGCGTCGGTGTCGACGTAGGCTCAGACCAGCGAGGCGAGGCCCTCTCGCTCGAAGCGCCCCAGCAGGCTCGCCAGCGCGGAGGCGTAGTGCGCGGCGGCGATCTCGGCGAGCAGCGGCTTCAGCGGTCCGGCGCCGGCGGCCTCGACGCGCCCGGTGTCCATGAAGGCGCCGTAGAGGTCGCCGATCTTCTGCGGCAGCGTGCCCTGCTCGGCGGGGGAGGCGGCCGCCTCCTCGATGATGGCGCGCACGTCCCGCTCGGCCTGGTCAGCGAGGGTGCGGAACGCCCCGTCGGTGGCGCGGTCGGCGGGGATGACGTGGTCGCTCAGCCACCCGCCGTTGACGTGGCCGTACAGGTCGTCCTGGGGTCGAGCGGCGGTGTCGAGGTGGGTGAGGTCCAGACCGGAGGTGGCTGCCATGGCTCCATCTTGGACGACGCCCCCGACAGAGGGAGGGTGAAGGTCCGACCCGTCTGTCGGGAGTCCCTGCCACGATGACGCCCATGACCGATCCCGCCACGAGTCCCGCCACAGCCGCCACAGCCGCCACAGCACTGGACCGCACCAGCGCGGCGGCGATGGTGGACCACACCCTGCTCAAGCCGGAGGCGACCCCCGCCGACGTCGCGGCGCTGGTCGCCGAGGCGAAGGACCTCGGCGTCCTCGCGGTGTGCGTCTCGCCCTCCTTCCTCCCTCTCGCCGCCGAGCACGCCGGCCTGGTCGTCGCCACGGTGGTCGGCTTTCCCTCCGGCAAGGTCCGCACCCCGGTGAAGGCGGCCGAGGCCGCTCAGGCGGTCGAGGACGGCGCTGACGAGGTGGACATGGTGGTCGACGTCGGGACGGCCCTGGCCGGCGAGATCGACGCCGTCCGGGCGGACATCGCCGCGGTGCGGGCGCAGGTGCCCGCGCCGAAGCTGCTGAAGGTCATCGTGGAGGCCGCGCTGCTCGACGCCGCGACGCTGACGGCCGTCTGCGCGGCCGCCGCGGCGGCCGGCGCCGACTTCGTCAAGACCTCCACGGGTTTCCACCCCGCCGGCGGTGCGTCCGTCCACGCGGTCGAGATGATGCACGCCGCGGTGGGCGGGCGCCTGGGCATCAAGGCGTCGGGCGGCATCCGCTCCGCCGACGCGGCGAGCGACCTCGTGGCCGCCGGGGCGACCCGCCTGGGTCTCTCGGGCACCCGGGCCGTGCTGGACGGCCTGCCCGGCTGACGTGCGAGTGCCGCTCGTCGGCGGGGGCGGGCAGGATGCCCCCGTGGTCACGGGACAGGCACCGGTGTACGCGGCGGTCATCACCGCTGCGGCAGCCGTGCTCGCCGTGGTCGTCGGGCAGCTCTCCACGGCCTCGCGGGAGCGGCGGGCGCGGGCCTACGAGCGCCAGCGCAGCGCCCTCGTGGACCTGCAGGACGCGGCGCTGGTGGTCCGCTCGGCGCTGCGGGCGTCCGGGGCCGCGATCGCAGCGGCTGCTCTGACCGCGTCGTCGTCGCGGCACGTCGTGGTGCTCTCCCAGCCGGACGTGGAGGCCGCGCAGTCCGACGCCGACGCACACCTGGACGTGCGCCTGGCGCGCGTGGGGTCGGTCTCGGTCCGCAACGCGGTCAGGACCTGGCAGCAGCGGGCCCGGTTCGCCTTCCTCGGCGACGAGGAGGTGACCACGCGCGACGAGCTGGTCGCCTGGGCGGTCATG
>JBBSRD010000203.1:0-5820 GCA_038243415.1 Actinomycetales bacterium
GTGAAGTCGGTCATGAGCAACGCCGGGTCCGCCCTGATGGGCATCGGCTCCGCCCGGGGCGAGGACCGCGCGGTCCAGGCCGCCGAGCTCGCCATCTCCTCACCGCTGCTGGAGGCGAGCATCGACGGCGCCCACGGCGTCCTCATCTCGGTCCAGGGCGGCGCGGACCTCGGCCTGTTCGAGATCAACGAGGCGGCCCGCATGGTGCAGGAGGCCGCGCACCCCGAGGCCAACATCATCTTCGGTGCCGTCATCGACGACGCCCTCGGCGACGACGTGCGCGTCACCGTCATCGCCGCCGGCTTCGACGGCGGCACGCCCAACGCCCGCGAGCGTCGCGGCGAGCAGGCCTCGGCGTCCGCCTCCTCGGGCTCCGGTGGGTTCGGCCAGTCCTCGTCCTCCGGCTCCGGGTCGTCCGGCAGCGCCCCGTCGAGCGGGGGCTACGGCTCCTCGCCGTCGTACGCCCCGACCCCGCCCGCCGCCTCGCCGACGTACCGCGACGCCCCGTCGCCGATGCCCAGCCAGGCCCCGCAGCAGGCACCGGCGCCGAGCCGGACGCCAGCACCTGTGGGCCTGGACGAGCGGTCGGGCCGCTCCGGCGAGCGGACGGGCGGCCGCTCGAACGAGCGTCAGGACCGGTCGGACGAGCGTCAGGACCGTTCCGACGAGCGCCAGGACCGTCCGGACGAGCGCGGCTCGAACGACTACTCCGACACCCGGGGCGGCGCAGGTTCTCAGCGGGCCCGCCCCGAGTCGTCCGGTTACGGCGACTGGCGTTCCCGCGACGACGACCTCACCTCCCCGCGGGGCTCCCGCGACAGCGGTCAGCCGTCACGCATGGACGAGGAGCCGGCCGAGCCGGCGCCCAGCGGCGGCAGCCAGTACGACCCGTACGAGGTCGGTGCGTCCGCGCGCTCCCGCGCGAGCCGCCACGCCGAGGACGACATCGACGTCCCCGACTGGCTCAAGTAGTCACCCTCCCGACCGTGGGAGCGGGTGCGGCGTTGTCCTGGTCGTCCGAGGGGGCCGTCACCGGTGGGGCCTTCACGGGCCTCTCGGCCGGAAACCTCGCCGACCACGTGGGCGACGACCCGGTGGTCGTGGCGCGCCGGAGAGCCACGGTGCTCGCTGACCTCCCGCAGGGGGTCACGCGCCTGCGGTTCGCCCGTCAGGTCCACGGAGCAGCCGTCCACGAGGTGACCGCTCCGGACCTCGCCGCGCATCCCCGAGCGGTGACGACCCTCGACGTCGACGCTGACGCCCTGGTCACCCGCGTGCCGGGTCTCGCTCTCGGCGTGGTCGTCGCCGACTGCGCGCCCGTGCTGCTCCTCGACGATCGCGCGGGGGTCGTGGCCGTGGCTCACGCCGGGCGCCGAGGCGCGCAGGGAGGCGTCGTGCCGGCAGCCGTTGCGGCTGCCCGCGACCTGGGGGCCGACGACCTGCGCGCCATCGTGGGCCCGTCCGTGTGCGGCCGCTGCTACGAGGTCCCCGAGGAGCTGCGCCGCGAGGTGGGGGGGAGCCAGCCGGCGATGGTCGCCACCACCTCCTGGGGCACCCCCTCCCTCGACGTGGCGGCCGGTGTGCTCGCACAGCTCGAGCACCTGGGCGTGCGAGCCACGGTGCACCCCGCGTGCACGCTCGAGGACGACGCCTGGCACTCCGTGCGCCGCGACGGCGCCTCGACCGGGCGGGGCTCCGGCGTGGTCTGGACCGCTGCCTCGCCGTCACCCTCGCCGCAGCCGTGAGCGAGGAACGCCGCCGCGAGCTCGAGGGGTCGCTCGCCCGGGTCCGCTCCCGGATCGCCGCCGCCGAGACCGCCGCGGGACGCCCGGCGGGCTCGGTCACCCTGGTGGTGGTCACCAAGACCTACCCCGCCTCCGACGTCGCTCTGCTCGCCGGGCTCGGGGTGCTGGCGGTGGGTGAGAGCCGCGAGCCGGAGGCCTCCCTCAAGGCGCAGGAGGGCGCCGGCCTCGGGCTGGAGCGCCACCAGGTCGGCCAGGTGCAGACCCGCGCCGCCAAGGCGGTGGCCACCTGGGCCGATGTCGTCCACAGCGTCGATCGCGCCAGGCTCGTGACGGCCCTGGAGAAGGGGGCCTCGGCGGCGGGGCGCCGGCTCGACGTCTTCCTGCAGGTCAGCCTCGACGGACCGGCCGACCTCGCTGACGACCCCGGAGCGGCGCCGAGGGCGGGAGCGGCCCCCGGCGACGTGGCCGCGCTCGCCGAGCAGGTGGCCGCCGCCGACCACCTGCACCTGGCCGGGGTGATGGGGATCGCGCCGCGGGAGGGCGACCCCTCCGCGGCCTTCGAGCGGCTGATGGTCGTGTCCGCAGCGCTGCGCCGTGACCACCCGGGCGCGAGCGCCGTCAGCGCCGGCATGAGCGGTGACCTGGAGGCCGCGATCGGCGCGGGCGCGACGCTCGTGCGCGTCGGGACCGGAGTTCTGGGATCGCGTCCTCCGATGCCCTAGTGTGTGGCTCAGGTTACTGATGTGATTGCTGTGACACCGGAGGTTCCGGGTCGAGCACCGGCGGGGGAGGAGTCAGCGATGGCGGGAGCACTGCGCAAGACGATGGAGTACCTGGGGTTGGCCGAGGTCGACGAGTACGACGGCCCGGGTCGAGGCGCCAACGACGAGTGGGACGAGATGGACGACGACACCACCGGTCACGGCCGCCACGCCGACGCTGACGAGGCCGAGCGACCCGGCGGTTCCGGGGGCTCGGTGCGCGCCGGCTACGGGCAGGTCACCCCGATCCGCTCCCGCACCGCCGTCCGCGACGCCTCGGACCACCGGACGGCTGCGAGCGAGGAGGAGCCCGTGCAGGAGCTGCGGCGCATCACCACGATCCACCCCCGCACCTACAACGAGGCCAAGGCCATCGGCGAGTCCTTCCGGTCCGGCGTGCCCGTCATCATGAACCTCACCGACATGTCGGACGCCGACGCGAAGCGTCTCGTCGACTTCTCCGCCGGCCTGGTGTTCGGCATGAGGGGCGCCATCGAGCGCGTGACGAACAAGGTCTTCCTGCTCTCCCCGGAGCACGTCGCCATCACCGGCGAGACCGTCGCGCCGCGTCCCGCACGCCTGTTCAACCAGTCCTGAGCCGGGCGAGCCGCCGTCGAGGGCCACGACGCCTGCGATGATGAGCGTCGTGTCCCTCGTCTTCTCGTTCCTCGCCCTGGTCGTGCTGCTGTTCCTCGTCGCCCTGGTGGCGCGGCTGGTGCTCGACTGGGTCCAGGTCCTCGTCCGTGACTGGCGTCCGCGATCGTTCGCGCTCGTCATCGCCGAGGTCGTCTACACGGTGACCGACCCGCCGCTGAGCGCGCTGCGCCGCGTCATCAAGCCGATCCGGCTGGGCGCGGTGCAGCTCGACCTCTCCTTCATCGTGCTCTTCCTCGCCGTCTCCATCCTATTGAACGTGCTCAACAGCCTGGCGGCATGAGCGGTTTCGGGCGGCTCAGGACGGGTGTGGACGGGCTTGGGAGACCTCGTCACCCCGCACCGTGGGACGCCGCGGCGCGCCCCTCAGAAGCGGCTCCGGAGAGGTACTGAACCTGTACGGTGTGTCGCGTTGTGAAGACCACGGTGCGGAAGCCCGCCCAGGACAGACGAAGAGGTGACGCACGTGACGTTGACGCCTGAGGATGTGGTCAACAAGCGCTTCCAGCCCACGAAGTTTCGTGAGGGCTACGACCAGGACGAGGTGGACGACTTCCTCGACGAGGTGGTCGGCGAGCTGCGCCGCCTCACCGGGGAGAACGAGCAGCTGACCGCACAGCTCGCCACGTGCGAGCGTCAGGGCACGGAGCTGCGCCGCCAGGTCTCGGCCGCCGGCAGCGCGCCCGCGGGTGACCAGGGCGGCTCCGCCCCGGTGACCGCGGCGAGCAGCGGTGGCTCGGTCGCCGCGAGCGCTCCCGTCCGCGAGGTCCCCCAGGAGAAGCCCGCTGCGCCCGCCCCCGCGGCGCCGGCGCCCGCTCCTGCGGCGTCGCACGACGCACCCCAGCCCGAAGCGGCGACGGGGATGCTGGCCCTCGCGCAGAAGCTGCACGACGACTTCGTGCGGGCCGGCGAGGAGCAGCGCGACGAGATCCTCGGCGAGGCCAAGGAGCGCGCCGGCACGCTGGTCCGTGAGGCGGAGGACAAGCGCAACGCCACCCTCGGGAGCCTGGACTCCGAGCGGAACCTCCTCGAGCGCAAGATCGACGAGCTGCGGGCCTTCGAGCGGGACTACCGGAACCGGATGAAGTCCTACCTCGAGTCGCAGCTGCGCGACCTCGACAGCCACAGCGCGTCCTTGCCCGGCGGACGCCCTCAGGGGCCGACGCAGACCCAGGACGCCGGCTACGGGTTCGGGAGCGGTAACAGCTGACCGAGGACGACGCACCGAGCAGCGGGCACGCACCTGAGGTGCGGGCCCGCTCTCGCGCGTCCCTGGGCCTCTTCGCCGCGGTGTTCGCGGGCGGATACCTCCTGGACCAGGTGACGAAGGCGCTCGCGGTGCAGCGGCTCGTCCCGGGCGAGAGCACCGAGCTGCTCGGCTCCTTCCTGCGCCTGACGCTGGTGCGCAACCCCGGCGCGGCCTTCTCCTTCGGGACGGGGGCGACGTGGGTGCTCAGCATCATCGCCGCGGTCGTCTCGGTCGCGGTGATCGTCTACGCCCGGCGCCTCGGGAGCACGCTCTGGGCGATCGCGCTGGGTCTGCTGCTCACCGGTGCGCTCGGCAACCTCACCGACCGGCTCCTCCGCGCGCCCGGGTTCGCCCGCGGGCACGTCGTCGACTTCCTCCAGCTGCCGCGCTGGCCGATCTTCAACGTCGCCGACTCGGCGATCTGCGTGGCTGCGGTGCTCATCGTGGTCCTCGCCGTCCGCGGCGTCGACGTCGACGGCGGCCGGGCCGGTGCGAGGGAAGCCGTGTCGGAGGTCCCCGTCCCCGAGGGCGATGATGGGGCGCGTGACCGCTGACGCGCAGGTGCGCTCCCTCCCCGTGCCCGACGGCCTCGAGGGCGAGCGCCTGGACGCCGGGCTGGCCCGCCTCCTCGGGCTCTCACGCTCCGCGGTCGCCGATCTCGCGGAGGCCGGCGCCGTGCTCGTCGACGGCGCCGCGGCCGGGAAGTCAGCCCGCCTGCACGCGGGCTCCTGGCTGGAGGTGACCCTGCCGGCGCCCCCGAGCCCCGGACCGTCCGCGCCGACCGACGCTGATCGCCTGGCCGGCCTGGGCATCGTCTCCGACGACGACGACATCGTGGTCGTCGACAAGCCGGCCGGCGTCGCCTCCCACCCGAGCCCGGGGTGGAGCGGGCCCACGGTCACGGGCGCGCTGGCCGCCGCCGGCTACCGGATCTCCACGTCGGGGGCCTCGGAGCGCCAGGGCGTGGTCCACCGCCTCGACGTCGGGACCTCGGGGCTGATGGTGGTCGCGAAGTCCGAGCGGGCGTACTCCACGCTGAAGGACGCTTTCCGGGAGCGCACGGTCGACAAGATCTACCACGCGCTGGTCCAGGGACACCCCGACCCGTCGTCGGGCACCATCGACGCCCCCATCGGGCGCCACCCGCGCGCGGACTGGCGGTGGGCGGTGGTGACCGGGGGCAAGGAGTCGGTGACGCACTACGCCACCGAGGAGGCGTTCCCCGCGGCGAGCCTGCTGGAGGTGCGCCTGGAGACCGGGCGCACGCACCAGATCCGCGTGCACGCGTCCGCCATCGGCCACCCGTGCGCCGGGGACCTCACGTACGGCGCGGACCCCACGCTCGCGACGCGCCTCAGCCTCACACGGCAGTGGCTCCACGCCCACCGCCTGGCGTTCACCCACCCGGGCA
>JBBSRD010000204.1:0-5791 GCA_038243415.1 Actinomycetales bacterium
CGAGGAGGAAGGTCGTCTCCGAGAGGTTCGTCCAGCGGGCGACCGCCGCCATCTGCGCGTCGGTCAGGCCGTCGGCGCCGTGCACCACCGCGACGGGGTTGCCGAGCAGGAGCTCGTCGGTGAACACGTCGACCACGGTGAGGGGCAGCACCGCCAGAGCGTGGCCCGTGGTGGCGGGCCGGCGCAACCCCGGGCCGGCGGGGCCCCGGGCCCGTGCGGGTCTCAGCGGGGGTGAGTCCCGAGGACCAGTCGCACCTCGACCTCGCCGCGGCTGACCACCTCGCCGTCGGCGCGCCACGTCACGTCGCTGCGCCACGGGTAGCTGCCCGGTACCGGGTCGCTCATGATCGCGTACCAGCCGCCGAAGCCGGTGAAGCCCTCCCGCCCCCCGTGGATGCGGCGCGCGCCGCTCGCGCTGTCCACGAGGTCGACGCGCCCCCCGTCGACGGACTCGACGTCCAGCCGCCCGGGACCGACGGTGGCCTCGACCAGGGAGCCGTCGGGCAGCGCGCCGTAGAGGGTCGCGGCCACCGCCTGGCAGGGCTGGACCAGCAGGGCGAGGCCCTCGCCGACGCTCTCGACGATCCCCGCAACCTTGACGGGCTGGCCGGCGTCCGCGGCCTCCTCGGGGCGGTAGGTGACGAGCATCTGGGCCGTGACCGCTCCCGGGTCGCCGAGGGCGGGCTCGGCGGTGGTGGCGTCACACTCCTCGACCACGAGCGGCTGCCCGGCGGACGGCCCGGCGGTGGCTTCGTCCGCGCCGCCGCCCTCGCCGCGGACCACGTCGGCGACGCCGGCCAGGACCACGAGGGCCGTGAGCACCATGATCGTCCTGGTGGGGCGCCTCCTCGGGGCAAGGACCACCTCGCTCACGCACCCATCCTCACAGTTTCCTGAGGATCGGCGCTGCTGGAGCGCTCGACGATCGAGATCCTTGACGTCGGGGGCATGCTGTTCCGCATGAAGCAGGGCATCTCGGTCACCCGGACGTTCGATGCCCCGCGCCAGCGCGTGTGGGAAGCCTGGACCCGTCCCGAGGCTTTCGCGGAGTGGTTCGGCACCGCCGCCGTCGAGGTGCCGTCGGAGTCGTTGTCGATGGACGTGCGCCCCGGCGGCGACTGGCGCGCCGTCATGCGGGCGCCCGGCGCGCCCGACCTGGGGTGGCACGGCACCTTCGCCGAGGTGGACCCACCGGCCCGCCTGGCGATGACCATCGCGGAGGACGACGGCCCCGGTGAGGAACCGGAGAACCCCGTCACCGTCGACCTGGAGGAGGTCCCCGGGGGCACCGAGATGACGCTGGCCCGGACCGGCCGTCCTCTGACCGAGGAGCAGCAGCACGAGGCCCGGGCGGGCTGGGGAGAGTTCCTCGACGCGATGGAGGACGTGCTGCACGCCGCCTGAGCGCGTGGTCGCGATACCCTCGGTGCACAGGCACCGACCCGGCCATCACCGGCGAGCCTCCCGGAAGAACAGGGCCCGGAGATCGTCGGGCCCCCACTAGAACCGGGCGTCAGCGGCACGCCACGCCGCGGGCACCAAGAGAGGCCGCACCGCCAGCGCGCAGGGTGAGCGGCACGCGGGGTGGTACCGCGGCGGGACCGGACGGCCGGGCCCGTCGTCCTCGCACCGGACGGTCAGCACGACGATCGAAGGTGTGAGATGAGCGCTCCCTACCCGAAGGCCTCCGCGACCGGTGCCACGTCGGTGCCCGCCTCCCCGGCGCTGCCCGCCATCGAGGAGGCGGTCCTGCGCTACTGGGACGCCGACGCCACCTTCGAGGCGTCCCTCGAGGCTCCCGGCGGGGACATCGACCCGCAGAGCGAGTTCGTCTTCTACGACGGTCCGCCCTTCGCCAACGGCCAGCCCCACTACGGCCACCTGCTGACCGGCTACGTCAAGGACGTCGTGCCGCGCTACCGCACGATGCGCGGCCAGCGCACCCCGCGCCGCTTCGGCTGGGACTGCCACGGCCTGCCCGCCGAGGTCGAGGCCGAGCGCCAGCTGGGCATCACCCACAAGCAGCAGATCGAGGAGATGGGCGTCGAGCAGTTCAACGACGCCTGCCGCACCTCGGTGCTGCGCTACACCGACGACTGGGAGGGGTTCGTCGACCGCCAGGCGCGCTGGGTGGACTTCGAGCACGGGTACAAGACCCTCGACACCGACTACATGGAATCGGTGATGTGGGCCTTCAAGGCCCTGTGGGACAAGGGCTACGTCTACGAGGGCTTCCGCGTCCTGGCCTACTGCTGGCGCTGCGAGACCCCCCTGTCCACCACCGAGACGCGGATGGACGACGTGTACCGCCAGCGCCAGGACCCCACCGTCACCGTCGGGTTCCCGCTCACCTCCGGACCCGCCCAGGGCGCCCGGGTGCTGGTCTGGACCACGACTCCGTGGACGCTGCCGTCCAACCTCGCGATCGCCGTGGCGCCCGACGTCGAGTACGTGGTCGTGGAGCCCCGCGCCGGTTCCTCCGACACCGAGGGCTCGCTGGGGAGCGTCGGCCCGGTGCTGCTCGCCAGCGCGCGCCTCGGGCACTACGCCCGCGAGCTGGGCGAGGATCCCACCGTGCTCTCGCGGCACACCGGCGCGGAGCTCGTCGGCTCGACGTACACCCCACCGTTCGGCTACTTCAAGGAGGCGCCGAACGTCCACCAGGTGGTCCCCGCCGACTACGTCACCACCGACGACGGCACCGGCGCGGTGCACATCGCTCCCGGTTTCGGTGAGGACGACGCCGCCGCCGTCGAGCCCTTCGGGATCACCACGGTGGTGCCCGTCGACAGCCGCGGGCGCTTCGACGCCCGGGTGCCCGACTACGAGGGGACCCACGTCTTCGACGCCAACGCCGCCATCATCCGGGACCTCAGGGCAGCCTCCTCCGGCTCAGCGGACGGGCCGGTGCTGGCCGGCACGCTCCTGCTCCGCCAGGAGACCTACGACCACCCCTATCCGCACTGCTGGCGCGACGGCACCCCGCTGATCTACCGCGCCGTGTCCTCGTGGTTCGTGCGCGTGACCGCTTTCCGCGACCGCATGGTCGAGCTCAACCAGGAGATCGACTGGGTGCCCGGCCACGTCAAGGAGGGCTCCTTCGGGCAGTGGATCGCCGGCGCCCGCGACTGGTCGATCAGCCGCAACCGCTTCTGGGGCAGCCCCATCCCGGTGTGGGTCTCCGACGACCCCGCCCACCCCCGCACCGACGTCTACGGCTCCCTCGACCGGATCGAGGCGGACTTCGGGGTGCGCCTGACCGACCTGCACCGGCCCTTCGTCGATGAGCTGACGCGCCCCAACCCCGACGACCCGAGCGGGCGCTCCACCATGCGCCGGGTCCCCGAGGTCCTGGACTGCTGGTTCGAGTCCGGGTCGATGCCCTTCGCCCAGGTCCACTACCCCTTCGAGAACGAGGACTGGTTCGAGAGCCACTTCCCCGGGGACTTCATCGTCGAGTACGTGGGTCAGACCCGCGGCTGGTTCTACACGATGCACGTGCTCGCGACCGCGCTGTTCGACCGGCCCGCCTTCAAGAGCGCGCTGGTCCACGGGATCGTCCTGGGCGAGGACGGGCGCAAGATGAGCAAGTCGCTGCGCAACTACCCCGACGTGGGCGAGGTGTTCTCCCGCGACGGCGCCGACGCGATGCGCTGGTTCCTCATGTCCTCACCCGTGCTGCGCGGCGGGAACCTCATCACCACCGAGGCGGGCATCCGCGACGGCGTGCGTCAGGTGCTGCTGCCGCTGTGGAGCGCATGGTCCTTCCTGTCCCTCTACGCCGGGAGCATGAGGGTCGGCGGCGAGGACGGCGGTGACGGCGGTGACGGCCGGGGCTATGCCGGACGGTGGCGCACGGACTCCGTCCACACCCTCGACCGCTACGTGCTCGGGCAGACCCGGGTCCTCGTCGAGGACGTCACGGCCGCCATGGACGCCCTCGACCTCGCGGGCGCCTGCGAGAGCGTGCGCGTCTACCTCGACGGGCTCACCAACTGGTACGTCCGGCGCTCCCGCGAGCGGTTCTGGGGCAACGACGACGACGCCCGCGCCGCCGTCGACACCCTCCACACCGTCCTCGAGGTGGTGTGCCGCCTCGCCGCGCCGCTGGCCCCGCTGACCACGGAGGAGGTCTGGCGCGGGCTCACCGGCGGGCGCAGCGTCCACCTCGCGCCGTGGCCCGACCCCTCCGACCTGCCCGGCGACGCGTCCACGCGCGAGCTCGTGGCGAGCATGGCCGTGGTGCGGGCCGTCTGCTCCTCCGCGCTCGCGTTGCGCAAGGCGGGCGGCCTGCGGGTGCGCCAGCCGTTGTCCTCGCTGACCGTCGCCGTGCCCGGCGCGGAGCGGCTGCGGGCGCTGGTGCCGCTGGTCGCCGACCAGGTCAACGTGCGCGACGTGGCCCTGCTCGACCTCGACGCCGCGGACGACGCCGCGGGGCGCTACGGCGTCACCCAGCGCCTGAGCGTCAACGCCCGCGCCGCGGGCCCGCGCCTGGGGCGGGGGGTGCAGGACGTCATCAAGGCCGCTCGCGCCGGTGACTGGTCGCTCGACGACGCCGGTGTCCTCACCGCCGGGGGGGTGGCCCTCGAGGAGAGCGAGTACGAGCTCGTCACCGAGGCCTCCGGCGCCGAGGACGGCCAGGTCGTCGCCACGCTGCCCGGTGGCGGTTTCGTGGTGCTCGCCACCGGCGTCACCCCCGAGCTGGCCGCAGCAGGGTGGGCCGCCGACGTGGTGCGCGCCGTCCAGGACGCCCGCAAGGCGTCCGGCCTCGACGTGGGGGACCGCATCACGCTGACGCTGACGGTGCCGCACGCCGATCAGCCGTGGGCGCTCGAGCACCGTGACCGGATCGCGGAGCAGACCCTCGCCGAGGCCGTCGTGCTGGCCGCGGGTGACGTCGAGACGGTGACGGTGGCTGTCGCGCCGCGCTGAGGCCTGTGCTCGGCAGCCATGCCGGAGGTCGTCCAGGGGCGCGACGTCCCTGACGAGGTCCACGCTGCCCCGACCGAGCAGGCGGACGCCGCCGGCCTCTCGCTGGACGGCTCGTGCTGCGCGAGCACGCCCGGGTGGCGCCGGCCACCACCGCGGTGCGGGTGCCGGCGAGGTTCGCGATCGAGCGGCACGCGCACCCGCCCCTGCCTCCCGGGGGTGGGAGCTGCGTGCGACGTCACGGCCTACGACGCCCTCTGCCTCGCGCCGGCGGAGAGGCTGGCCGTGCCGCTCGTCACCGCCGACGCCGCGCTCGCGACCTGCCCGGGGTGCCGTACCAGCGTCGAGGTGCTGCCCCTCCGAGGCTCAGCCCCCGCCGGCCGAGGGCCGGTCGCTCACAGGAACAGCTTGAAGCCCCGGTGCGTGGCGGCGAACCCGAGCCGTTCGTAGAACCGGTGGGCGTCGGTGCGGGCGTCGTCCGTGGTCAGCTGCACCAGCGCGCACCCCCGGCGTCGGGCCTCGTCCACCGCCCACGTCAGCATGGCCGCTCCCAGGCCGGCCGAGCGGTGCGCGGCGGCGACGCGGACCGCCTCGACCTGCGCCCGCAGAGCCCCCCGCCGTGACAGCCCCGGGAGGTACGAGACCTGCAGCGTGCCCGCCACCTCGTCCTCGACGACGGCGACCACCAGGTCGTGGGCGGGGTCGGCGTCGATGGCGGTGAAGGCCGCGAGGTAGCGCTCGAGGGCATCGGGGTCGCTGGCGTCCTCACGTCGGCTCGCGAGCTGGTCCTCGGCGATCAGCGTGACGATGCTGGCGACGTCCTCCGCGGTGGCGCGGCGCAGCAGCGCGGACCCGTCACGGA